>CAXNFT010000174.1:0-5439 GCA_964201255.1 Rhodoferax sp. | reverse complement strand
CTCAACGCATTGGAAGCTCAGGAAGAGTTACCGGCCTGGTTCTGGACCGGCGGCACCGACATGGCCTGTTTGCGCGATGCCATCACCCAGACCTTGGAACACGGCTACGCCCACCACATTCAGCGCCTGATGGTCACGGGCCTGTATGCCCTGTTGCTCGGTGTGCGTCCACAACAGGTTCACGCCTGGTACCTGTCGGTCTACGTGGATGCTGTCGAATGGGTGGAATTGCCCAACACCCTGGGGATGAGCCAGTACGGCGACGGCGGCCTCATGGCAAGCAAGCCTTACGTGGCCACGGGCAAGTACATTCAGCGCATGGGTGGTCCTTGCAAGGGCTGCCGTTATGACCCGGCGCTGCGTGAAGGTGAACGCGCCTGTCCTTACACGACGCTGTACTGGGACTTTTTGATGCGGCACGAAGCACTGCTGGCCAAGAACGCACGAATGGCTTTGCAGGTCAAAAACGTGGCGCGCATGACGGACAGCCAAAAAGAGGCCGTGAAGCTTCGGGCTGATGCGATCCGTCGTGGAGAAGTCGGCGTGGCCCAATGACGCTGCTCGAGCCTTTCCTGCCCACACGTGAAGCGGCTCTGTCGCGGGTCAGTGACGTTCGACCCAGCGACTATGCGCGCAGCCGAAACGCTATTGAGGGCGCGGTCACTGGTCTCTCGCCCTATATTACCCACGGACTGCTCAGCCTGCCCGAGGTGCTCGCCGGCGTGACCTCCAGGCACTCGCTGGATGTGCAACACAAGTTCGTGTTTGAACTGGGCTGGCGCGAATACTTTCGCCATGTCTGGGTGTTTCGGGGCGAAGAGATTTTTGAGTCCCTGCGCGAGGGGATGCTGCCGCAGACAAGCTACTCCGCGACACTGCCTGCCGATATTCGCCAGGCAGCTACCGGTGTGCCCGTTATCGATATGGCGGTGCGTACCTTGTACGCCACGGGCTATTTGCACAACCATGCCCGCATGTGGCTGGCCAGCTATGTGGTGCACGTGCGTAAGGTGCACTGGCGGGTCGCTGCGGACTGGCTGTACGGCCACTTGCTCGACGGCGACCTCGCCAGCAACCACCTCAGCTGGCAATGGGTGGCTGGCACCGGCAGCAGCAAGCCTTATCTGTTCAATGCAGACAACGTTGCCCGCTACGCGCCTGCCGCTTGGCACAGCCCGGGCAGCGTGATCGACCAGTCCTATGAGGCGTTGGACCGTCTCGCCCGCCAACCCGTGCGCAGCGGCCGGGCTCAGCCCGAAGCGCCCTTTGCCTCAACCGATCTGGTCGAGCCGACCCTGTGTACCGTGCCACCACCGGATCTGGCCTTGGCCTTGCCCGACCCGGCGGCGGTGTCGGGCCGTGAGGTTTGGTTGGTGCACCCGTGGAACCTTGGTGAGTTGCCCGCCTCGCTGCCTGCTGACACGGTGGTGGTGGGAGTTTTCCTCAGTGACTTCCACCGCCTCTGGCCTTGGAACGAGCGACGCTGGCGTTTTGTCGCAAGCCGAATGGCCGAACTTGCCACGCTGCGATGGCATGGTGATGCGGCGGCGATTGCGGCGGCACTCAAGGGTGCCCGTCAGGTGTGCAGCGTGGATGAGCCACATCTTCAACCGTGGCTGGCACGCTGGGCAAGCTGCTCAGCGTCGCCCACGCTGTTTCCGGCGGTTGGCAGGCGTTGCGACTCCTTCAGCCAATGGTGGGCTCGTGCCGCTAAGGGTATGACCTCAGCCGCTGACTTGCTGGCCGCCCGACAAGCGCCCGCATGGTAAGCCACCTTGTGACCGAAATATGACCCACACGAACCAAACAGAAACAAACCAGCCCGCTCAGGCGCTGACCGTTCTTTACGACGGCGCCTGCCCGCTGTGCCGGCGCGAAATTGCGGTCTACCGCGACTTGCAACCGCTGCAACCGGGCGCGCCTGTGTGCTTTGCCGATGTCAGCAGTGAGGCAGTGCCACTGCCAGCTGGCACCACACGCGAACAGTTACTGGCGAGATTCCATGTGCAGGGCCGCGACGGTCAACTGCTCAGCGGTGCCCATGCTTTTTTGGCCTTATGGGCAGCCCTGCCTGGCTGGCGCTGGCTGGCCTTGGCCGGACGCCTGCCGGGCGCCGGCTGGCTGTTGGAGCGGATGTACCGCGTTTTTCTACGATTCCGGCCGACGCTGCAGCGCTGGGCTGTACGTCTCGACTAAACCGCGACGGGTTGCTTTTCAGATCGCATGCGCCGCGCCACCTCGCAGAATGCTTCCCAGTCATCCCCGCTAAAGGCTGTCGCGCGGGTATAGCGCCACAGTGCGTCGATCATCCCCTTTGAAGGATGTGCTCATAGGTGCTGGGGATCGCACATTGGACTTCACCATGCCACCGCTCCCCCCAACCTTGAACACAGCAACCGTCCCTACCATGTCATCCGCCTGGGTTTTAAGACTGCTGGCCGCTGCTGCCATTTGCTCTACCAGGGCAGCATTTTGCTGTGTCGCCCGATCCATTTGAGCCACGGCCTCCCCAACCTGTGCAACGCCGGCAGCTTGCTCGTTACTGGCCGCGCTGATTTCGCCCATGATGTCCGTTACCCGCCGGATCGAGGTCACGACCTCAGTCATGGTCTCGCCTGCTTTATCTACCAGCGCCGTCCCCTGCTCAACGCGCTCGACACTGGCGTTAATCAGGCTTTTGATTTCCTTGGCCGCGTCTGCCGAGCGTCCGGCCAGGCTGCGCACTTCGGTCGCCACCACCGCGAAGCCCCGTCCTTGTTCCCCTGCACGTGCGGCTTCTACCGCGGCGTTCAAAGCGAGAATATTGGTCTGAAAGGCGATGCCATCAATGACGCTGATGATTTCTGAAATCTTGCGGCTCGACTCGTTGATGCCCTTCATTGTCTCGACCACTTGGCCAACCACTTCGCCGCCCTGGACGGCTACCGTCGAGGCGCTGGATGCCAACTGATTTGCTTGCCTGGCGCTGTCTGCGTTTTGTTTTACCGTGGCGCTGAGTTCCTCCATGCTGGCGGCAGTTTCCTCCAGTGCGCTGGCTTGCTGCTCTGTTCGGGCAGACAGGTCGTTATTGCCCTGGGCGATTTCCGCGCTTGCAGTGGCGACGCCTTCGGCATTGCTACGCACATCGCTCACAACCCGTGAGAGGCTGTCGCGCATACCGGCTAAGGCGGCCATCAGGCTACTTTTGTCCCCTGTTTGCAGCGGAATGATGACAGTGAGGTCCCCCTGCGCCACGGCGTTGACGGATTGCATGGCCGCCGCAGGTTCACCACCCAATTGACGCAAAATGCTTCGGGTAAGCGCAAGCCCAATCAATCCGGTAATGATGCACAAGCCCAATCCACCGACGATTAAAGTGGTTGTGGTCAGGGATGCAGTGGCCACTAGCGAGGCTGAACGGATCACCAATAAGTCAGACTCCGCCTGCGAAAATTCGGCGATCCTTCCACGGAAGGCGTCCATCGCCACCTTGTCCTTTCCGGCTTTGAATTCTTTCAGTAAATCTTCGACAGTAATCTTGCCCGCCGTGGCATCCTGACGCAAAGCCTTGAGCTGAGTGGCAACTTCCAAAAACTGCGTGTGGTCTGCCATCAGCTTTTCAAGCCTTGCCTGCTGAGAAGGGTTGTCCGATGTCAGGAATTTGGCTTTTTTGAACGCGTTGCTGAAGTCCTGCTGGCCTTTAATGAAGGGTTCCAGAAACTTCTCATCGCCACTGGCGACGAAGCCGCGCAACCCGGTCTCGATATTCACCATGTTGAGCAACATGGCATCCGACTCATGCATCACCTCATAGGTGTGGGTGTTCCAGCCCACGATGTCCGACAGTTTGTAGATATTGAACAGTGCGAAGCTCATGAGCGAGCCAGATATCAGCAGGATTGCACTGAATGTCAGAAGTAATTTCTTTTTCAGTGTCCATTGGTCAAACATCAATGTCTTCCTTCAGGATGCGCTGAACAATCCATCCGGGAATCTGGTGGCAGCCACCCTGTCATTATGTGGGGTAGCGGCTTCAATGCTGGGACACTGCACCGTTTTCTTGCTTCTTTGAGGGTTCTTCAACAGCCAACGTGCGCAGTTGGCCGTCAAAGCCCCCCAAAACAAAACCGTTATGGCAATGTCTGTCGCCTTATTTTGGCATGATCACGCTGTCGATCACATGGATCACGCCGTTGTCGGCCACGATGTCTGTCGCGGTAACTTTGGCTGCATCAACCATCACGCCACCCATGGTGGAGATGGTGAGCTCAGAGCCTTGAACGGTTTTGACCTTGCCCGCTTTGACGTCTGCTGCCATGACTTTTCCGGCAACCACATGGTAGGTGAGTACGGCTGTGAGCTTGGCCTTGTCTTTGAGCAAAGCATCCAGGTCGGCTTTAGGAATCTTTGCAAAGGCGGCATCTGTGGGTGCAAACACGGTGAAAGGTCCCTTGCCTTTAAGCGTGTCAATCAAGCCGGCGGCGGTGAGTGCCGTTGCCAGGGTTTTAAAGCTACCGGCGCCTACGGCCGTATCAACGATGTCTTTAGCTTGAACGGAGAAAGCCGCGCCAAGAGCCAAAACTGTTGCGATTAATGTCTTTTTCATAGGAAACTCCGGGAAATTAGGGTGGTCTAACGTGCCAAAAATATGGCAAATGCATTTTATATACTGATTAGTTTCCATTTAGACTGTGTGGTCTATGGGGCCGGGCCAGCAACTCCAGTTAGCGACAGCGTCAACCCAATTGATAAATGCTGCGCCCAGTTCAGGGCGGGTGTTGAGGAAAGGTCATTGGCTTCAGAGAACCCCTGCTTCCTGGCTTCGGATCAAAATAGGTCGAGCTTGCAGACAATTTTGTCGTCCTGCAAACAACGAAATCTAATTAACCATAGGTGGATACCGATGAACGCTAGCGCCACTGAGCAGCCCACACGAGAGGCAGATCCCCAAGCACCTTTAGCTTTGGTGATTGGCAGCGGTTTTGGTGGGTTGGCGGCAGCCGTCCGCCTGTGCGCCAAGGGTTGGCGTGTCCAGGTGCTCGAGAAATTAAATGTGCCAGGAGGCCGGGCTCGCGTGATCCACGTAGACGGCTATACCTTTGACGCTGGCCCAACGATCGTCACCGTGCCATTTTTACTTGAAGAGCTGTGGAGCCTGGCTGGACGCAAATTGGCCGATGACGTCGAACTGCGGCTGCTCGACCCTTTTTACCGAGTCCGCTTTAACGACGGGGATCACTTCGACTACAGCGGAGACCCGGCGCGAATGCGCGATGAGGTGCTGCGCATTGATCCCAATGCCGGGCCGGGATACGCCGCTTTCATGGCGGAGGCGGACCTGTGTTACCAGTTGGGCTTTGACGAGCTAGGCTGCCAATCATTTGTCGGCATGGGCGATCTGTTCAGGGCCGTGCCCTCCATGGTCCGCATGAAAGGCTGGCGAAGCCTGCATGCGATGGT
>CAXNFT010000173.1:0-5488 GCA_964201255.1 Rhodoferax sp. | reverse complement strand
TGAAGCTCTTCGGTCATCGTCATCGCAAACTGTGTGATTAATCCATTTCCAAGTTCAGGCGAAGTGACCCTGACGGTACATGTGCCATCACGGCCAATTTGTAACCAAGGTGTGAACTCGGGTGCAGTCGTGACACCGCCCCAGGGTTGTCCACTCACCGTAGCAGCTTGCACCTCTTCGGGCATCAGTGACATTCCCATCACCATTCCGCCGGCTACGGCAGAAACTTTTATCGAGAACTCGCGTCGATTCATAGTCATCGTCATGATTTTTCTCCTTATGCTTTGGCCGACTTAGCCGACTTAGCCGATTTAGCCGCTTTGTGGATGGCCGCACGGACGCGGGGATAGGTTCCACAACGGCAGATGTTGTTGACTTGAGCGTCAATATCCGCATCTGTGGGGTTGGGATTTTTCTTGAGCAAGGCAGCAGCGGCCATCAACATGCCGGACTGGCAGTAACCGCACTGGGCCACGTTCATTTCAACCCACAGCTTTTGCAGGGGATGATCATTTTTGAGCGTCAAACCTTCAATGGTGGTGATTTGGCGATTGGCAGCGGCATTTAAAGGTAGTTGACAAGAGCGCACCGCCGCACCGTCAACGTGTACGGTGCAAGCACCGCACTGCGCGATACCGCAACCGTATTTGGTTCCGGTCATACCCAGGTGATCACGCAGAATCCACAGCAGGGGCGTGGTGGAGTCAGCATCAACCGACTTACGTACACCATTAATATTGAGGTCTACAGCCATATCTAAATCTCCGAGTAGTTATATTTTTTATATTAGGAGTCAAGAAGTGCTCAGTCAATGACCATGAAGGACAATTTACTAGGGTCTTACCCTAGGAGCGTATTTCTAGGTCGGCAGAGCTCAAACCGATTGGGTAGGCTGGTCCAATTGAAGACGGTGCGTTGCAGTAATAACGCCTTATCTACCTAAATCGGTCCCCTCCGGGCACGATATCAACATATTGCGCGGCGTTAAATACAGGCAGCCTCGCGTCCAAGTACGACCGGAAACAGGCCAGGATTGCCAGACCTCGATCCGGAGCATGCCTGCATAGCAGGCGGGGCAGCCGGTTTTGCCAGGCGCCAAAAAAATATTGAACGAAATCGTGCTCTAGACCCCGTGTTTATTGCTTAGTTTGCTATTAAAAAAGTAGTAATCATTAGCCTGATGCCGGTGTCTGCTCTGGCTGAGTCGCTGAGTTGACTGGCTGCGGATCACCGGCCCAAGGTGCGATACTTCGACGCCTAAATTTGCTTTTTCCACGTAGTTCGGAGGTTTGAGATGAACAAAAAATTGCTTCTGCTGTTGGGTGCTCTGTTGGCTAGCGCCGCACTGACCGGATGGGCCCAAACCTACCCGACCAAGCCACTGCGCTTGGTGGTCCCATTCCCGCCCGGGGGTCTGATCGACAACATGGCGCGGCTGTTGGCGCCCCGCCTCGCTCAGGAGCTGGGGCAGCCGGTGGTGATTGACAACAAGCCTGGTGCGGGTGGCAATATTGGTGCAGCTGAGGTGGCACGCGCTGCTGCTGATGGTTACACCCTGCTTATGGCGTCCCCGCCCCTGACCATCAGTCCAACGCTGTACAAGGTGTTGCCCTACAAGCCTGAGCAGATCGTTCCGGTGGCGCTGATGGGCCAGGTTCCCAATGTGCTGTTCGTCAAGCCCGGCAGCATTGGCAGCGTGCAACAGTTGCTTGAGAAAGCGCGTGCTCAGCCCGGGCGCCTGAACTACGCATCAAACGGCAACGGCACCTCCTTGCATTTGAGTGCTGAGCTGTTCAAGAGCAGCACCAACACATTCATCACCCATATCCCCTACCGCGGCGCTGCGGCCGGCATCACTGCCGTTCTGGCGGGTGAAGTCGACATCATGTTTGACAACCTGCCCTCCGCCATCGGCCAGATTCAGGCCGGCACATTGAAGGCGCTTGCCGTCACGACTACCCGGCGCAGCAAAGCACTGCCGGATGTGCCGACGCTGGTGGAGTCGGGCCTTGCTGACTTTGATGTGAGCGCCTGGTTCGGCCTTGCGGCGCCAGTTGGCACCCCCGCGGCTGTGATGGTGCGCCTTGAGCAGGCCCTGGACAAAGTGGGCCGACAGCCTGACGTTACCGCGGCCATGCTGCGCCAGGGTGCTGAGCCGGTCTTCATGGACAGCAAGACGATGGCGACTTTCTGGGCTGCAGATGCCGCCAAATGGCAGCGTGTAGCCGCTTACGCCAAGATCACGCTCGATTAACGCCCTATTTGAAGAGACACCATGAGCTACAACGTTGGCGTGATTGGCCTGGGTGCCATGGGCAGCGGTATGGCTCGGTCACTGCGTCGTCATGGTCATGCGGTGCGCGTGTTTGATGTGCGGGCCGAAGCCGCGCAGGCGTTTGCTGCTGAGGGCGGCGTGGCCTGTGCAACGCTCACCGATTTGGCTCAGCAATGCCAGGTGATTGTCTCTGTGGTGGTGAACGCCGCCCAAACCGAAGCGGTGCTGTTTGGCGAGGGCGGCTGCGCGGCCGCCATGGCGCCGGGCAGCGTGTGGGTCATGTGCTCCACGGTCGATCCCAATTGGTCGATGGCCCTGGAGGCGCGGCTGGCGGCTTTGGGCATTCTCTACCTTGACGCGCCGATCTCCGGCGGTGCCGCCAAAGCCGCCAGCGGCGAGATGACCATGATGACCGCTGGCGTGCCTGCAGCCTATGCTGCCGTGGGCCCCTTGCTCGATGCCATGGCGGCCAAGGTCTACCGGCTGGGAGACTGCGCAGGGGCCGGCAGCAAGGTCAAAATCATCAACCAGCTGCTGGCCGGCGTGCACATTGCCGCCGCCGCCGAGGCGATGGCACTGGGTCTGCGGGAAGGCGTTGACGCCGCCGCCCTGTATGAGGTGATCACCCACAGCGCGGGCAACAGCTGGATGTTCGAGAACCGCATGGCCCATGTGCTGGCGGGGGACTACACGCCGCTGTCGGCTGTCGATATCTTTGTGAAAGACTTGGGGCTGGTGCTGGACGTGGCGCGTGCGACCAAGTTCCCGCTGCCCCTCTCAAGCACCGCGCACCAGATGTTCATGCAAGCCTCCAGTTCAGGTTTTGCCCGCGAGGATGACAGTGCGGTGATCAAGATATTCCCGGGCATTGATCTGCCGCAAAAGCCATGATGCCCATGGTTCTGGGCTGCATTGCCGACGACTTCACCGGCGCCACCGACCTCGCCAACAACCTGGTGCGCGGCGGCATGCGGGTGGTGCAAGCCATTGGCGTGCCGACTCAGCCGCTTGACACGCAGGCTGACGCCGTGGTGGTGGCGCTCAAGTCGCGTACCCTGCCAGCGCTCGAGGCCATCGCCCAATCGCTGGCGGCCTTGCGTTGGCTGCAGGCCCAGGGCGCGCAGCAGATCTATTTCAAATACTGCTCTACCTTTGACAGCACGGCACAAGGCAACATTGGCCCGGTGACTGAGGCCCTGATGGCAGCCTTGGGCACCGATTTCACCATCGCCACCCCGGCTTTCCCGGACAACCACCGCACGGTGTTCAAAGGGCACTTGTTTGTGGGCGATGCCTTGCTGAATGAAAGCGGCATGCAAAACCACCCGCTCACCCCCATGAACGATGCCAATCTGGTGCGTGTGTTGCAAGGCCAATGCGCCGGCCAGGTGGGTTTGATCGACTACCGCGTGGTGGCGCAGGGCGGGGCAGCCATCCAGGTGCGAATCTCTCAGTTGCGCAGCCAGGGTGTGCGTGTGGCCGTGGTGGATGCGATTTCCAACGACGACCTGATGAGCCTGGCGCCGGCCCTGAAAGGCATGCCGCTGGTCACGGCGGGCTCCGGCGTGGCGATGGGTTTGCCGGGAAATTTCGGCCTGGCGCCCTCGAGTACCGCCAGTGCTTTGCCGCCCGCGGTCGGGCGGCAAGCGGTGGTCTCTGGCAGCTGCTCGCTGGCGACCAACCGGCAGGTACAGGCCTTTATCCAGTCGGGCCGCCCGGCACTGGCCATCGACCCGTTGCAGATCAGCGTCCGGCAGGCGGCGGGTGGCGATGTGGTGGCCGAGGCGCTGGCTTGGGCCCAACCGCTGCTGGCCCAGGGGCCGTTGCTGGTGTATTCGTCGGCCCAGGCTCAGGCCGTCAAGGCGGTGCAGGAGCAGCTTGGTGCTGAAGCCGCAGGTGCGCTGTTGGAGCACACCCTGGCTTCGATCGCACGTGGTCTGGTGACTTTGGGCGTGCGCCAATTGGTGTTGGCCGGTGGCGAGACCTCGGGCGCCTGCGTGCAGGCCCTTAACATCAGCCAGCTGAAAATCGGCCCGCAAATAGACCCCGGTGTGCCCTGGTGCCACGCCCAGAGCGATGCCGCCGCTGGCGCTGGGCTGCACCTCACGCTCAAATCCGGCAACTTTGGCACGGATGATTTCTTCAGCAAAGCCTTCGAGCAGTTGGCATGACAGAGTCGCAAGCCCGTGACGAGATCTGCCGCGTAGGCCGCAGCCTGTTTGAGCGCGGTTACGTGCATGCCACTGCTGGCAATATCAGCGTGCGGCTAGACGCGTCGGACGGTGGTGGCTTCCTGATCACCCCTACCGATGCCTGCCTGGGTTTTCTCGACCCGGCCCGGCTGGCCCGGCTGGACGCGCAGGGGCAGCAACTCAGCGGTGACCGCGCTAGCAAAACAATAGCGCTGCACCTCATGATCTATGGGGCTGCAGGCCAATTTGACCCCAAAACCTGCTGCGTTATTCACACCCACAGCACACACTGCGTGGCCTTGAGTCTGCAGGCCCCAAGTGGCGCCGAGCCAGAGTTACTGCCGGCCTTGACACCCTACTTTGTGATGAAGGTGGGGCATGTGCCGCTGATCCCCTACCACCGCCCCGGTGACCTGGCTGCTGCCCGCTGCGTCGCGACGGCCATCGAAAGCTATGGTCGGGCCGGTAAACCGCTCCGTGCTGTGATGTTGGCGCGCCTGGGGCCTAACGTCTGGCACGATTCGCCTGCCGCCGCCATGGCTGCGCTAGAAGAGCTAGAGGAAACCGCCCGACTGGCGCTCCTGAGCCCGCTTGCGCCCCTGCCCCTGACTGAAGCCCACATCGAGGAACTGCGCCAGACCTTTGGCGCACGCTGGTGAGCCCCTGGCTCACCGCCATTTAATTACACCAGAGCCCCTATGGAACTGAACATCAACGGCAAAAACATCAAGACCGACGCCGACCCCAACATGCCGCTGCTTTGGTTGCTGCGCGACGAATTGAACATGACGGGCACCAAATTCGGCTGCGGTGTGGCAGCCTGCGGCGCCTGCACTGTGCACATGGACGGCCAGGCGGTGCGGTCTTGTGTCGTGCCATTAGCCAGCCTGGCGGGCAAGAAGATTCTGACCATTGAGTCACTGGGCACGACCGACAAGCCGCATGCCCTGCAAGCGGCCTGGATCGCCGAGCAGGTGCCCCAATGCGGTTATTGCCAAAGTGGCATGCTGATGGCAGCCAC
>CAXNFT010000172.1:0-5507 GCA_964201255.1 Rhodoferax sp. | reverse complement strand
AGCACCAGGTTGTCCTTTGGGGTCCCCAGCAGTTGGCCGTTCTTCACCACCCACACATTGCTGGCGGCGGCCTCACTCAGGTAGCCGTCGCGGAACATCACGGTTTCTGTGGCGCCAGCGTCGAAGCTGATTTGGCGCGAGAACACCGCTCCGAGCAGGCTGGTGCTCTTAATATGGGCTTTGTCCCAGCGGAAGTCATCGGCGGTGACGCACGCCACGCCCTGCTGGCGCACGGCCTCACTGGGCACACTCATCTTGTTGCTCATGACAAACACGGTGGGCGTGATGTTTTCTGGCATGACGTGGTCGCGCATGGCCACCCCGCGGCTCACCTGGATGTAGATCATCTGGTCACCATTTTGGCCTTCAGCCCCCGTAGATTGGGCATAGTCTGCTATCAATTTTGAGGCAATGGCGGCCCACTCAGCCCGACTCATCGGGTTGGTGATGCGCAGCTCGGCCAGGCTGCGCTCGAGCCGTGCCATGTGCTGGGCAAAGCGGAAAGGCTGGCCGTCGTAGACCGGCACCACCTCGTAGATGCCGTCGCCGAAGATAAAGCCCCGGTCCATCACGCTGATTTTGGCGTTTTGAAGCTGGGTAAATTCGCCGTTAAGGTAGCAAGGTAGGGAGGGTAAGTTGTGCATCCTGTCATTATGCCGGTCAGACTTGAGGGTTTAACACTAGCGGGCGGCCCGCTCTGAGGCGATAAACTGCCGTGCCGAAACGTCTACATCCGTCTCAATCCATTCAGGAGATCACCCATGAAGAACCTTCTTTCCGCCGTGGCTACCGCCGCACTGCTGCTCGGCGCTGCCGGCCTGCAGGCCCAAACCCTTGACAAGATTCGCAAGGACGGCGCCATCACCATCGGCCACCGCGACTCTTCCATCCCCTTTTCATACCTCAACGACAAGCAGGAGCCCATCGGTTACTCCATGGACATCTGCCTGAAGATCGCGGATGCGGTGAAGGCCGAGCTCAAGCTGCCCAATCTGGCCGTCAAGATGGCGCCGGTAACGTCTGCAACCCGCATCCCGCTGATGGCCAATGGCACGATTGACCTGGAGTGCGGCTCCACCACCAACAATGCTGATCGGCAAAAGCAGGTGGCTTACGCCCCTACCACCTTCATCACCGCGAACCGGTTCGTGACCAAGAAGGCTGCCAATGTGGCCAACTTCGACGGGCTCAAGGGCAAAACCATCGTCTCCACCTCGGGTTCGACCAACATCAAACAGGCCACCGAACTCAACGCTGCGCGCAACCTGGGCATGAACATCATGGCCGCCAAGGACCACGCCGAAGCCTTCCTGATGGTCGAGACCGGCCGCGCTGCCGCCTTTGTGATGGACGACATCCTGCTGTACTCGCTGGTGGCCACGGCCAAGACGCCCGCCGACTACGTTGTGTCGGCCGAAGCTTTGTCTATCGAGCCCTACGGCATCATGCTGCGACGTGAAGACCCCAGCTTCAAAGCCCTGGTCGACCGCACGGTGTCGGGCCTGATGCAAAGCGGCGAGATCGAGAAAATCTACGCCAAATGGTTCCTGGCACCCGTGCCGCCGAAAAACGTCAACCTGAACCTGCCCATCAGCGCCGCGCTCAAGCGGACGTTTGCCAAACCCACTGACTCCCCGGAACCCAAGGTTTACGAATAAGTTTGGGGCGGCGGCACTGGCCTCCGAATCGGGCAGCCGTCGGTGAATTACAAGTGGAACTGGGGCATTTTCTGGGCGGATAACCCGGAAGGCTCCGGCACGTTTTTGTTCACGCTGGTCACCGGCCTGGGCTGGACGATGGCCACGGCGCTGTGCGCCTGGACCATTGCGCTGCTGCTGGGCACCGTGGTGGGCGGGGTGCGCACCATGCCCAAGCCCTGGCTGGTGCGGCTGGGCAATGCCTACGTCGAGCTGTTCCGCAACATTCCGCTGCTGGTGCAGATGTTTCTGTGGTTTTTTGTCTTGCCCGAGCTGCTGCCGGTGCGTTGGGGCGACGCGCTCAAGCAGATGCCCAATGCCCCGTTTTTTACGGCGGTGGTCTGCCTGGGCTGCTTTACTTCGGTGCGCATTGCCGAGCAGGTCAAGGCCGGCATCCAGTCGCTGCCGCGCGGCCAGGCCATGGCCGGCACCGCACTGGGTTTGACGCTGCCGGCCACCTACCGCTATGTGCTGCTGCCGCAGGCCTTTCGCATCATCCTGCCGCCGTTGACCAGCGAGTTCCTCAACATCATCAAGAACACCTCGGTGGCGCTCACGGTCGGCCTGATGGAGCTGACCGCTCGCACCCGCGCCATGCAGGAACTGACGTTTCAGGTGTTTGAGGCCTTTGCCGCCGCTACCGTGATCTACCTGCTGGTCAACTTGGTGGTGGTTCAGGGCATGCGCCGGCTGGAACGCCGGGTGGCGGTGCCCGGCCTGATTGCCGGCAGCGCCACGGGCGGCCACTGAGCACGGATCCCCATCACCATGTTCAGCCAGTTTGACTTCAACGTCATCGAGCGCAGTTGGCACTACCTGTTTTTCACCGGGATGACCTTCACACTGCAGCTCACGGTGATGGCCATGAGCGGCGGCATCGTGCTCGGCACGCTGCTGGCACTGGCCCGGCTGTCGAGCTTTCGGGTGCTGTCGCTGGTGGCGGGCGCCTATGTCAACCTGATGCGCGGCATTCCGCTGATTCTGGTGATTTTCTGGTTTTACTTTCTGGTGCCCTACATCGGCCAGTGGGTGACCGGGGCGGACCAGCCGGTGCGAGTGGGCGCCTTTGCTTCCTGCCTCATCACCTTCATTCTGTTCGAGGCCTGTTATTACTGTGAAATCATGCGCGCTGGTATCCAGTCGATCCCGCGCGGCCAGGTGGCGGCCGGTTATGCGCTGGGCCTGAACTACTGGCAGTGCATGGGCAATGTGGTGTTGCCGCAGGCCTTTCGCAACATGGCGCCGCTGTTGCTGACGCAGACCATTGTGCTGTTTCAGGATGTGTCACTGGTGTACGTGCTGTCCATGCCCGACTTCCTGGGTGCGGCGTCCAAGGTGGCGCAGCGCGACGGCCGCCTGGTCGAGATGTACCTGTTTGTCGCTGTGGTGTACTTCGCCATGTCCTACACCCTGTCCAGCCTGGTCCGGCGGCTGGAAGGCCGCATTGCCATCATCCGCTGAACCTCCGCCCGCCATCCCCGGTCCCGTCATGATCAAAATCAACAACGTCAGCAAGTGGTACGGCAGTTTTCAGGTGCTGGCCGACATCAGCACCGTGGTCAACAAGGGCGATGTGGTGGTGGTCTGCGGGCCCTCCGGTTCGGGTAAATCGACCCTGATCAAGGCCGTCAATGGGCTCGAACCCTTCCAGAAGGGTGATATTCAGCTCAATGGCGTCTCGGTCGGAGACCCGGCCACCAACTTGCCAGCGCTGCGCGCCCAGGTCGGCATGGTGTTCCAGAATTTCGAGCTGTTTCCGCACATGAGCGTGCTCAAGAACCTCACCTTCGCCCAGGTCAAAGTGCTGGGGCGCAGCCCGGCAGAGGCCGCCGAGCGCGGGCTCAAGTATCTGGACAGGGTCGGCCTGCTGGAGCAGCGCGACAAGTTCCCTGGCCAGCTCTCGGGCGGTCAGCAGCAGCGCGTAGCAATCGCCCGGGCCTTGTCGATGGACCCGGTGTGCATGCTGTTTGACGAACCCACTTCGGCGCTGGACCCGGAGATGGTGGGCGAGGTGTTGGATGTGATGGTGCAATTGGCGCAAGAGGGCATGACCATGATGTGCGTCACCCATGAGATGGGCTTTGCGCGCAAGGTCTCCAACCGTGTGGTGTTCATGGATCAGGGCCGCATCGTCGAAGACTGCGCGACCGAAGCGTTCTTCGGACAGCCGCAGCAGCGCCATGAGCGGGCGCGTAACTTTTTATCCAAGATTCTGCAATACTGATCATACTTGGCCCGTCACCTGCGGGTTTCTACGTATAATCGAAGGCTTTGCGACAATTTCCATGCCATAAAAGGGGCACTGTGATGAATGGTGTAATCTGATATGTTGATAATCGCGTCCGCAACAGGGTATGACTCCGAAAAGTCCGAGGCCGTGCCGCATGCGCCCATGACCGCCGAACAGGCGCAGGCACTGCGGCAGAGCGACCCCTCGGTCTCGGCTTGGCAGGTGGTTCGCTGGCAAGCCCTCACGGGCGTGCTGGTGGCCTTGGTGACCTGGGCGGTGACCCGGTCAAGTGCTGCGGCGTGGTCGGCGGGCTATGGCGCGCTGGCGGTGGTGCTACCGGCTGCATTGTTTGCTCGGGGTTTGTTGAGCCGCGTGGCGCTGAGTAGTCCGGGGGCGGCAGTGGCAGGGTTTTTTGTGTGGGAAATGGTCAAGATCGGCTTGACGCTGGCGATGTTGGTCGCTGCGCCCAAGCTGGTGTTAAGCCTGAGCTGGCCAGCCATGTTGTTGGGCTTGGTGGTGACGATGAAGGTGTATTGGGTGGCGCTGTTGGTGCGCCCTAAAAAATAATGAAGCAGGTGCCCTGACGGGTGTCTCTAACTGAACAACGAGAAAACAGATGGCTGCTGAACACGGACCGACTGCAGGTGAATACATTGGTCACCACCTGGCGCATCTGCAAAACCAGCCCATGAAGGGCGTGATCGATTTCTCGGTTTACAACCTCGATTCCATTTTCTGGTCGGTGCTGCTGGGCGTGCTGGGCACTTTCATCCTCTGGCGGGCCGCCAAATCAGCTACCGCTGGGGTGCCAGGCCGGTTCCAGGCCGCGGTCGAGATTTTGGTTGAAATGGTCGACACCCAGGCCAAGGGCATCATTCACAACGCGGAAAGTCGAAAGCTGGTGGCCCCGTTGGCGCTGACGGTGTTTGTCTGGATCTTCCTGCTCAACGCCATGGACTTTCTGCCGGTCGACCTGATCCCGAAAATCTGGGAGCTGATCTACGGCGCTGCCGGCCACGATCCGCACCACGCCTACATGCGCGTTGTGCCCACCGCAGACCTGTCGACCACGCTCGGCCTGTCCACTTCGGTTCTGCTGGTGTGCCTGTTCTACAACATCAAGATCAAGGGTTTTGGCGGCTGGGTGCACGAGCTGTTCACCGCCCCGTTTGGCGCGCACCCTTTGCTGTGGCCCGTCAACTTCCTGATGCAGATGATCGAATTCGCTGCCAAGACGGTCTCCCACGGCATGCGGTTGTTCGGCAACATGTACGCTGGTGAGCTGGTGTTCATGCTGATCGCCTTGATGGGTGGCGGTGCGGCACTGTCGTTGTCGGGCATTCTGCTGCCCATCGGACAGGTCATCGTCGGTTCGATCTGGGCCATCTTCCACATTCTGATCGTGGCACTGCAAGCCTTTATTTTCATGATGTTGACCCTGGTGTATGTGGGCCAAGCCCACGACGCACATTGATCGGCATCCGTTTTTCAAAGTTTCCCTTTCCCTCAACCATTAACTTTTATCCTCAGGAGCTATAAATGGAACACGTACTCGGCTTTGTTGCACTCGCTGCCGGTCT
>CAXNFT010000171.1:0-5713 GCA_964201255.1 Rhodoferax sp. | reverse complement strand
GGGTTGAATTTCAGCATCTGACGCCTTTTAAGTTGACAACAACCAAAAGGGCGGCGCTCTAACCAGTTGGGGCCATGACGGTGACCCTGACCGGTAGCCCCGCTAGCATGACACGCTGGTGTCGAAGCCCGGTGGCTTTGCGTCCCCGGCTTTCGCCGGGTTTGCCCTTGTCAGCTTGGCTCAGCATGAGCCCGCTTCGCTGACCGCGTCATCAACGCTCTATTGACGCTGATCAAGTAATAGCTTAGCGCAAAAAAAGTGGATCGGCTGAAATTTTTTAGCTGCTGGTCAGATCCAGCAGGCTGCGCGCAATCACCTTGGTGGCGCGGCGCAAGTCCTCAAGGTCGAGTCGTTCATCTGCCCGCTTGGCGTGTGATTCCCGCACGGTGCGGGGGCCGGCGCCATAAATAACGCCGGGAATGCCGCGCTCCACATACAGCCGCACGTCGGTGTACAAGGGCGTGCCCACGGCCGGGATTGGTTCGCCAAATACAGCCTGGCCGTGCTTCTGGATGGCTGTGACCAAGGGCTGATTGCCGGCCAGGGGTTTCATGGCGCGCGAGAGCAGCAGCCGGCGCACGTCCACCTTCAGTTGCCGGCCGCCGCGGGCTGGCTGGAAGCTGGCCGCTGCCTGGGCGATGGTTTGGCGCAGAGAGGCTTCTACGGCGGTCGGGTCTTCTTCGGGGATCATGCGCCGGTCCAGCTTGAAGACCACGGTGCCGGGAATCACATTGGTGTTGGTGCCGCCCTGAATGTGCCCCACATTGAGGTAGGGGTGGGTGATGCCTTCGACGCTGGAGCTGACTTGCAGGTAGTCGTGGTTAAGGGCATACAGCGCGTTGAGAATGTGCACGGCCCCTTGCAGCGCGTCGGTACCGCTGTCGGGGATGGCGGCATGAGCCATGTCGCCATGGACCGTCACTTCAAGTTGCAGGCAGCCGTTGTGCGCCACCACCACTTGGTAGCTGAAGCCCGCTGCGATCATCAGGTCGGGCTTGGTCAGGCCATTTTTCAGAAGCCAGTCCGGCCCGACCTCGCCACCGAATTCCTCGTCATAGGTGAAGTGCAGCTCGACACTGCCTTTGAGGGGGACCCCCAGCGATTCCAGTGCCCGTACGGCGAACGTGAAGCTGGCCATGTCGCCTTTGCTCACGGCGGTGGCGCGGCCATACATCTGGCCGTCGACAATCTCAGCCCCGTAGGGCGGGTGGGTCCAGCCCTCGCCGGGCGGCACCACGTCGCCATGGGCGTTGAGGGCAATGGTGCGGCCTTCGCCATAGCGCCTTCGCACAATCAGGTTGGTGACGCTCTGCATGCCAACGGCCTCTACCTCAGCCGCTGGCACCGCATGCTTTTCGGCCATCAGACCCATGCCGGCCAGTAACTCAGCCGTTCGTTCGGCATGGGGTGCATTGTTGCCAGGGGGAGTGTCAGTCGGTACCCGAATCAGTGCCCGCAGAAACGCGACCTCTTCGTCAAAATGCGAGTCAATCCAGTGGTCGATGGCCTCGTAGGCGGCTTGTGGGGTCATGAAAGTTCCGTGGCAATTTGGAAAAGCAGGTTTTGGCAGGCGATCACGGCAAGCTCGGCGTCGTGGTTGGTGATCGACTCCAGCGGGTTGTGGCTGATGCCAGCGTTCAGGCCCCGCACAAACAGCATGGCCTGGGGCATGATGGCATGCAGCTTCATGGCGTCGTGCCCGGCACCGCTGGGCAGGCGATAGGGCGCCAGTCCCATGGCCTGGACCGCCTGTTCCCAGCGCAGTTGCCAGGCCGGATCGCTGGGCGCGGCCGCAGCCTGCATGGTCTGTTCCAGCGAGTAGCTCAGGCCACGCCGGGCGCAGATGTTGGCAAGCTCGGCACGCACGTCAGTGGCGCAGGCATCGCGCACCGGGTCGGTGGTGGCCCGGATGTCGAGGCTGAAATTGCAGCGCCCAGGCACCACATTGATGGAGCCGTTGGGCACCTCCAGCAGGCCCATGGTGGCTACCAGGTCGGGCACAGCTGCGGCGCGTTGTTCGACAAACAGCGCCAGTTCGGCTGCGGCGGTGGCGGCGTCACGGCGGCGGTTCATCGGTGTGGTGCCGGCATGGCTGGCCATGCCCACCATTTGGCCGAGGTAGCGCACGCTGCCGTTGATGGAGGTCACGATACCCAGCGGCAGGTCTAGCTCATTGAGAACCGGGCCCTGCTCGATGTGGATCTCCACAAAGCCCAGGTAAGCCGCAGGGTCACGCCGCAGCGAGGAGATGCTGTCGACAGCCAGACCAGCCTGCGTCATGGCCTCGCGCATCGACACGCCCTGGGCGTCTTGCTGCGCCAACCAGGCAGGGTCGAAGTCGCCCGTCAGAGCGCCGGAGCCCAGAAACACGGCCTTGTAGCGTTGGCCCTCTTCTTCCGAAAAGGCCACCACCTCGATGCCGAAGGGCAGGCGTTGGCCCTGCTGGTGCAGGGCACGCACACAGACCATGGGCGTCAAAATACCCAGACGCCCGTCGTACTTGCCACCGTTGCGCACCGTGTCGTAGTGACTGCCGGTCAGCAGTCGCTTGGCGGCGCGATTTGTGCCGTAGTAGACGCCGACCACATTGCCCACGGCGTCGATGCTGACCTCGTCGAAGCCGCAGTCTTCACGCATCCAGTGTTGCATTTGTTGAGCGCAGGCCCGATGCGCGTCGCTCAGGTAGGTGACGGTCAGTTCGCCACGCTCGGCATAGCCCGGGTCACTGTGGGTGGCCAGTTGCTCGGCCCAGTCCCACACGAGGTGACCGAGTTCTGGCGTGTGGCCAAATTTGTCACTCAGCCGGATCTCTGCAATGCGGTGGATATTGCGCAGGGCCTCGGCCAATTCGAAGTCGGGGTGATGGCCAAGCCGTCGCTGGAACGTGGCGAGGATCTCGGCCTTGCTGAGCCCCAGGCCACGGGGCCCCCGGACCGCCAAAATAAAGGGAAAGCCGAACTTGGCACCGTAGTCGGCATTGAGCTGCCCGATGCGCGCCAGTTCGTCTGGGGTGCAGTGGGTCAGGCCAGCTTGGGTTTGCTCGTTCGTGGACTCGGTGGTCAAGGTGTTGGTCGCCATGGCCTTGCCGGCGAGCTCCGGGTGGGCGCGGATGAGGCCCAGCTGGCCGGGGCGATCGGCTTCCCGGACCACCTGGACCAAGGCGCTTTTGAGCTGAGCCAGCCCACTGAAAGGGCGCCTTGGCCCAGCGCGCTCGGCAATCCAGGGGGAGTGTTCGTACACACCCGCCAGCAAACCAATGAATTCTTTAGGTGTAGCGGCATTGAGGCGTTCAATGGTCAAGGTCAAGGTACTCACTCCAGATTGAATGCGCTGAATTGGCCGCATGCTGGGCCTCGGGTTAAGCCCGTTCTCAAAGCCACTTGATTCTAGCCAGCAGTTCCGGCTTTACAGGACGATGGTACCGAGTTATGGTGAGACCATGCGCGAAGACAAAAATTTTTGGGAAGTTGACCTTGTCGAGCTTGCCAAGCACTGGTTCGCGGACCTGTCAACGTTTTTGCGGACTGCCCTGTTGTTCATCGCGCTCTCGCTACCGGTGGTGCTATCCGCCCTCGTGTTGTGGGCGATTCAGTGGTATCGAGGCGGCTAGTAGGCGCCTAGCGCAGCCGGATCAGGTTGGCTGACAGGGCTGTGCCGCAGATGATGATGGCGCCGCAAAACAGCATCCAGGGCGTGACGGTTTCACCCAGAAACAGGGCGCCATAGACCACTGCGAATACCGGCACCACAAAGGTCACGGTGATGGCGCGGGCTGGACCCACCTTGGCGATCAGACTGAAAAACAGCACGTAGGCCATGCCAGTGCAGAACACCCCCACCGCCAGCACCGCCATCCACGCCGAGCGGCTGGGTGTCTGGGCCGGCCAAAGCCACCAGGTGGGCAGCGCAAGACCCAGCGCGGCGCCGAATTGGCTCCCCGAGGCCGTGACCAGGGCCGGCAGGCCGGCCAGGTGGCGTTTGGTGTAGCTGGCCGAGATGCCGTAAGAGACGCAGGCCAGCAGGCAGGCCAAAATTGCCCAACCGGTGCTCAGGCCGCTGGCGTCGGGCTTGAAGCTGGCCTTGTCCCAGGCCAGCAGCGCCACCCCCAGAAAGCCGATGGCCAAGCCCAGAATGCGGCTGCCGCCGGGCCGGTCACTCAGCCAGACCCAGGCTATCAGCGCGCCAAACAGCGGCACGGTGGCGTTCAGAATCGACGATAAGCCGGTGCTGATCGACAGCAGGGCGAAGGAAAAGCACGCGAAGGGGATGCCCGAGTTGAGCATGCCGACAAACCAAAGTTGCTTCCAGTGCCGCAGCAGCGTGCGCCCGTGACCCTGCCACAACAGCAGTGGCAGCAGGCACAGGCTGGCGATAGCAACGCGCACACCCACCGTGGGCAGGGCGCCAAACTCCGTGTTGGCGATTCTCATGAACAGAAATGAGCCACCCCACAGGGCAGCGAGCAGCAAAAATTCAAGTTGCCAGGGCTTTTGGGCCGGGAGAATGTTCAAGCAGGGCTTTCAAGGGGCAGGCCGGGGAGCCAGGGATGGCAGCCCCGGTTGGCCGAAGGTAGGGCTTGGCGCAAATGCTGCGCCTTCGAGCTGCAAGAGCGCCACTTTGCGCGGCAGCCCGCCGGCATAGCCGGTGAGGGCGCCGCCGGTGCCAAGCACGCGGTGGCAGGGCACGATGATACCCAAGGGATTGCGACCGACCGCCGCACCGACAGCGCGGGCCGCCTTGGGCCGACCGATGGCCGCTGCCAGCGCGCTGTAGCTGCAGGTGCCGCCCCGAGGTATGTCCTGCAGGGCGCGCCAAACCACCTGCTCGAAGGCACTGCCCCCGGCCAGGCTGAGCGGCAGCTCAAACTGGCTGCGCCGCCCGGTCAGGTAATCGCTGAGTTGAGTGCTGGCCAGAGCCAGCAGTGGGTGCGCCGATGTCTGTTGCCAGCGGCTGGCATCGGGCTGGTGCCGCTGGCCGTCAAACCACAGGCCCACCAGCGCCTGGTCAGTGGCTGCCAGCACGATGGGGCCGAGCGGGCTGGGTACGGTGGTGCAGAACAGTGAGTCAGTGAACTTCATGAGGTTTTAGGCCTCCAGGCCTTATTAGATATGGATAGTTTGCTATATTTTTTGAAGCAAGTAGGGGTTTGGCCCCGCGTGGGTAGCCGGCTGCAGGCTGGCCCAGGCGCGGATGACGCCATAGCTGCGCCAGGGTTGCCAGGCCTTTGCGGCTGTCAGGGTGGCCTGCGCCGCGCGGGGGTGTGCTTGCAGACCCAAAGCTAGGTGCAGCGCCACATCGCTGGCGGGTAGGGCGTCGGGCCAGCCCAGCGCCCGCATGGCGATGTACTGGGCGGTCCAGTCGCCCACACCGGGCAGAGTTTGCAGTTTGGCCACCGTCGCCGCCACATCAGCACCAGGCTCCAGCCGCAACTGGCCGTTTTGCAGCAGCTGGGCCAGGCCATGGATGGCGGCCTGCTTTTGGCGTGTCAGGCCCAGCGCCCCAAGCGCATCGCCGCTGGCCTGGGCCAGCGCCTCGGGACTGGGGAAGAGGCGATCCAAGCCGGCGATAGGGGTGAGCAGTGCCACGCCCCAGCGTGCCACCAGCCGCTGGGCCAGGGTACGGGCGGCGGCCACGCTGATCTGCTGACCCAGCACGGCGCGCACCGCCAGCTCAAAACCGTCCAACGCGCCGGGCAGGCGCAGGCCGTCGCCGT
>CAXNFT010000170.1:0-5747 GCA_964201255.1 Rhodoferax sp. | reverse complement strand
GGCGTTTTCGGGCAAAGAGTTGGAGCTGCTGCGCTATGCCAGAAAATTGACTGCCGATGTGGCCCACATGGAGAAGAGCGACTTTGAGGCGCTCAAGGCCAGCGGCTGCGACGACGGCGAGATTCTGGAGGTGAACCAGGTTTGCGCTTACTTCAACTACTCCAACCGGCTGCTCAACGGCCTGGGCGTGACCACCCAGGGCGATGTAGTGGGCTACTACAAGGAGCCGGCTGCGACCTGAGGTTGGGCTTCGGCCTCGATCAGGGCCGTTAGACCGGCGCGAAACCGGTTGGCGGACGCATCCAGCAGCAAGCCGGTGGTTTGGGTTGAGCGGTTTTTCATGCCGCGGTGCACGGCTTCCAACACAATCTTGTCTTCTTCAAAGGCCAACTTGGCACCCGCAGCAATACGTTGGGTCAGCACATCATCATGGGCGTCGGTGTTGCGGTGCTGTAGCCAGAAATAGCGGGTATGGTCCTCGTCGATGGGTGTCAAAAAGTTGTAGGACACCATGCGGTAGGTCTCGGGTCCGTCCACCATGGCTGGGCCGCCTTTGCCAGCCGGGGTGTAAATACCCATGTTGATGGCCAGTGAGGGGTAGCGCACCTCGTAGTGCTGCAGGCGGTCGGCGTTGCCGGCAAACTTGACCAGAGGCGCGTAAAAGGGCGGCGGCGGCTGGTCGAGCAGCCAGCGGCTGCAGATCACGCCGCCAGCGTCAGCCGTGATCTGTAGGGGTGTGTCGTCAGTGCCAGCCCCGGCAAACGAGGTGCGGTGCACCCAGGCCACGTGGGATGGGTCCAGCAGGTTGTCCACCAACCACAGGTAGTGGCAGTCCACCAGCAGTTGGTCACCCTTGGTCAGGCCCCAGCCCGCTTGGCCGTGGTTGGCCATGTCGAACACCGGGTTAGCCGCTGCCTGCGCCGGGTCGCCCATCCAGATCCAGAGCAGGCCATACTTGTCTTGCACCGGGTAGCTGCGTACTTTGGCAAAGGGCGGGATTCGGACCTGGGTGGCGGCATCAATGCAGGCCCCGGAGCAGTCAAAGGTGAGGCCGTGGTAGCCGCATTCGATGGCATCTCCCTTGATGCGCCCCATGGACAGCGGCAGTTTGCGGTGGGGGCAGGCGTCTTCCAAGGCCACGGCTGCGCCGTCTTGCGTGCGGTACAGCACCACGGCTTCGCCCAAAATACGAACAGCCTTAGGCTCGCGCCCGACTTCGGGGGACAGCGCAGCCACGTACCAAGTGTTTTTTAAAAAGGTCATGATGGGAAGATCTTAAATAGCGAGGCCCGCAAGACTTGGAAGCAGTGTCATAGACCCTTTAGCGCCAGCTCTGCGCCAGGTGTTGACTGGCAATCGCTGATGTACTGACGGATGATGTGGGCAAAGCTCTCATCAGGGGCCAGCCCCAGTCGGGTGGCGCGCGCACCGCTAGCGGCAGCCGGCCAATTGCCCACCATCCCGGCAATGCGATCGTCCCG
Organism: Rhodoferax sp.; assembly: GCA_964201255.1. Lineage (GTDB taxonomy): Bacteria > Pseudomonadota > Gammaproteobacteria > Burkholderiales > Burkholderiaceae_C > Rhodoferax. The sequence goes on along the minus strand of CAXNFT010000170.1, from coordinate 4,266 downwards.
CATAAAGCTGACCCGCGCTCGAACGGCGCTGCCGGCAACCTGCTCCAGCGCGTCAAGCATGTCGCAAACCCGCACGTTGATGGCGGGTAAATTCATTGCCAGGCGCCCACCAAAGGCGTCGCGGTTGGCCTCGTACACCGCAATCAGCCCTTCGACCGTCTTGCCTGGCGACGCCATGGGGTGTGAGACCTGTGCATCGACCGGGCACACCGACGCCACACCAGCCAGCGGCTCGCGGATGATGCCCGAGAAGAACGACGAAGCCGCGCCATTGGGTTTGCCTGGGCGCACCGTGACCGTCATCAGGCGAGCTGCCCGGCCGTCAATGAAGCCCTTGCGCGTGTAGTCAGAGATTAGGTGTTCGCAGATCAGCTTTTGAATGCCATAGGACGACTGTGGTGCCGGTAGGGTGTCATCGGTCACTCGGGCGGGGAGGGGCAGCGCCGGGTCAGGCCCGAACACTGCCACCGAGCTGGAGAACACCAAACGAGCGGGTTTGCCACTGGCTTGCCCGGCATGGCGCAGGGCCTCCAGCAGCGCGCGGGTGCTGTCCAGGTTGGAGCGCATGCCCAGGTCAAAGTCAAGCTCGCATTCGCCCGAGACTGCAGAGGCGAGATGAAACACGCCGTCAAAATGTTCGTCATGCAGCGCCGGGCACTGAGCTTGCAGCGGGCCGGTGCGCTGCGTGACGCGTGGGTCAGCGAGCAGGTCTGGCGGCGCACTGACCTGATCGGTCAACACCATGGATTCAATGGTTTGTCCGGCCAGGTGGCCGCGAGCCAGCAGAGTTCGGGCCAGACGGGCGCCTAAAAAGCCGCCGCCGCCAGTGATCAACAGTTTCATGACGGGGATCCTTTCAGTAGAAAAAAAGACATTCAACCAGATTTCAACTGTCATTTTGGCAGGTTCGCGGAATTCGGCGATTCAGACGGTTGCCAGCGCTGCTGCACGCGCTTATCCGCAAAATGCACTAAATTTACGCTCTAATGTCAGTGTTTTCTGCCAAAACTCACAATTCTGGAGATCTAGCCATGTCACATTCCACTTTCGTCACCCGGCGCAAAGCGCTGTTGTCAGTCGGCAGTGTTGCTGCTACCACCGTCTTGAGCGGGGTGCCGGGTTTGGCTAACGCCCAGTCCGATCGACCTGTGCGCCTGGTATTGCCCAATGCAACGGGCTCTGGCGTCGACGCCATCACCCGGGCTGCACAGTCGGCATTTGGCAAAGCGCTGGGTACCAGCGTCGTCGTTGAAAATCAACCCGGCGCTGGTGGCGTGGTGGGTTTGCAGACCCTGGCCAAGGCGGCGCCAGACGGCAATACCTTGTCCGTGGTGTCCAACAACGTGGTTATTTTTCCGAGCGTGCTCAAGTCTTTGCCCTTTGACATGCCCGGCGACTTCACGCCCATCGCCTTCATAGGCAGTACGCCCGTGGTGTTGGTGGTGAACCCGCAAAAAGTGGCCGCAACCAACAGCCGGGAGTTCGTGGCGCTGCTTAAAAGCCGCCCCGGTGAGCTTAACTTTGCCTCGGGCGGCACGGGCACCATTCTTCATTTGGCGGCCGAAATGTTTCTGGATGAAGCCAAAGTGTCGGCCCGGCACATCCCGTACAAAGGCGTGGGTCCGATGGTGACCGACCTGCTCGGCGGCCAGGTGGAGTTTGGCACCGTGGCCCTGCCCAGCGTGCAGCAGCATATCAAGAGCGGTGCACTGCGCGCTATCGGCATGTGTGGCGGCCAGCGCACCGCTGCGGCGCCAGACATCCCTACCTTTGTCGAGCAGGGCCTGCCGGGTTATGTGGTGGAGGCCTGGTTTGCCATGATCGGCCCCAAGGGCATGAGCCCGGCCAGTGTCAAGCGCATCCACGAAGCCGTAGTGGCCGCCTTTAACGACCCGGCCGTGAAAGACACCATGGCCAAGCAGGGCAACACCATCCAGATCAGCAGCACCGAGCAGGCGCAAACCATGTTCCGGTCAGAGATGGCTAAGTATGCTGGACTGGTGAAAAAAGCCAAACTGGAACCCGAGTAAACCTGGGGTCGCCCTAGAGGAGATGCGGCTTCATTGTTCAGCGTTAGCCTGCAGTCATGAAATTTTGGTCACCTTAGTTTGACCTACATTTTCTTGCTTTTTCTTGCTTGAAAATACAGCCCCGCATGATTCGCCCATCATATGCACGGGCGAATCTGCTCTGACAAGGCTGAGTATTGCGTTTTGCTTAGGTCAAGCCGCAGTGGCTGTGACTTTATCAGGATTTTTTGCTGATACAGGCATCCAAATCATACCGAGAAACAAGACCGTAACTACCAACCAGAAAATGACACTTGGGAGGTCATTGAAAAGACTGAATTGGGTGTTTGCCGATGCAAAGGGACCGGACAAGAAAGCTTCGGCCTGAGCGCCTAATGCTTGCCCCGATGCTTTGATTGACTTCAGGCCAGCTGTAGCAGAACCGAAGCTTGCATAACGACTTGCAAATAAAGTAAGTCCACTATAAATTATCATCAATCCAAAGAGCGTGGCCAGTACTTTTCCCAGCATATTGGGTTCACCTTCACGCAGTTTTCCAGCGACGCGAAAGGCAACCCATAGGATAAAAAATGTTGCTGCTGTAAAAATTGCATTGGTGTTTAGCGCCATTTGCAAGATGCTTAAAGTTTGAAATTGATCCATCATGATTCCTTTGGTTGTTGTCGTAGATGAGTTACTTCAGCGTGCGCTATAGAGCTAACACACGGCCGACTCTACCCCAGTATTACATTCGGCACAAGCAGAGATACTCATGCCCAGAGCGGTCATCCCAAATAGCGTTTTACTAATGAATTCAATATCACTGCTGCACACAATAACAGCTTGAAATATTGCGAGGAAAAATAGCCTCCCTAACACTCCGCCACCCGTTGATTCCACTGACAAACTTTATAGCCATGAGAAGCGTTACCACCTCACCCGAGTCAGTTGCATTGTCCAAGGACCTGCGCAAGCGAGGCTGGAGTTTCGTTGGGCCAACCACGATGAACGCGTTCATGCAGGCCATGGGGATGGTCAATGACCATGATGAAGGTTGCATTGCCTGTACGAAGGTATTAGATGTGCGCGCTGCGTTCAAGTCACCTGCGCTGATGAAGGCGCCATAAGCGTTACGGATATTTCTATGGCACGTACAGACCATCATCATGTTTATGTGGTCAAACTCGACCGAGATGTCTTGTACGAAGGGAAATTTCGTAAGGCTAACCCTGACTATATCGATGGCAAACCATGCGTCTACGTCGGTATGACTGGGCTGGACCCGGACATACGCTTCGACAAACATAAAGCAGGTATTCAGGCCAATACCTACGTCACGAAATTTGGAATGCATTTGTGGCCTGATCTCTACGAGGCCTACAACCCAATGTCTTACGAAGATGCCAGGACGGTTGAGGTTGAGTTAGGCATCAAATTGCGGGAAGCAGGGTTCGGTGTCTGGCAGGCTTAGGCTGCAAATGTCCGCGTTGCCAAAAAACCAGTTCATTGCTGGTGTTCTACGATGCAAAATCTTTAAGAGTAATTTGGCAAAAGGAATTACTATGCGCTTGGGAGCTAAGCTTGGTTCCCTCAACCCAGTGAGGAATGACTTATGACTACTGACTATCGTATTTCTGCTACCTCCAGCGCAAATGAGCGCTTTGGGCTAAGCCAATACATGTTCGTTTTGCTAATCCCAGCCTTGCTGGCGATCGTCATTTTTGGACGTGTATCAGAGGCAGCTGCTCCTATCAAACACATGGTTGCAGCAACAGCCGTTTTTGGCATCCTTTCAATCTATTTGATAGTCTCCGGTGCCATGCGTGAATTTGAAGCGTTGACTAAAGACACCAGCGAAGAAGAGGCTGCTCTATACATTTCACAAGAGAACAAGAGGCAGCCGTGGACTGGGTACCAAATTTACGCCATTGTCGCGACCGGCTTGCCATTGATACTGATATTGATGGCGATTTACCGATAATTTTTTAAGGCCATAACCAGCCATCGTCAATCATTGCATGCAATTTATTTGCATGCTATACGTTCTATGTATTTCTCCAAAATTAAGGAACACAAATCATGACCTATGCAGTGCTTTCCCTGCAAGTCACACTCGCAGGGTAATGATGTGTGGGCTGAAGCCGATACCAAAGACACCAAGCTGAGCGAATAGCGTCTGCCCGAACTTTACAGGGCGGACATACTTGGCAGTGTGCTTTTGGGTACTTAAAAACGAAAAACGCGCCCCGAGGGCGCG
>CAXNFT010000169.1:0-5767 GCA_964201255.1 Rhodoferax sp. | reverse complement strand
GCCATCGACCAGGCGGCCCGGCTGGCGGCGGCGCTCTAGGGCTTGCCAAGATGACAACGCCACCCCCGATCACTTCGAGGCCCACTCTGACACACCACATCCCGCGGATCGACATTAGCGCCCTGTTCGGGCAAGACCTGGCGGCCCGCGCGGCGGTGGATCAGGCCATTCTTAAAGCTGCCAGATCGGAGGGCATGTTGGTGATCACCGGCCTGCCGCACTGGGCTGTGCTCAGCCCCGCCCAGCGCCGCCTGCTGCTTAGTCTGTTCGCACTGCCTGAGGCCGACATCCGAAAATTGTGGCGCTGGAACTTCGACCCGGCGCAAGCCAATGTCTACCGGGGATGGTTTCCGCTGCAGAATGGTCTGCCCACTTACAAGCAGGGCATCGATATGGGGCCGGACATCGCCTACGGGCCCAGCGCGGTCTACCCCGGGGATCCGCTGCGCGAGGCCACGCCCTTGCCGCCCGAGGATAGTCTGCCGGGTTGGCATGCCTGCGCCCGGGACTACTACCTGGCCATGGTCCGCCTGTCCGAGGCGCTGATGCACTCGGTGGCACGCGGGCTAGGGCTGCCCGAACACTGCTTTGACGAGGCTTTCAAGGGCGGTGTTTCCACCTTGCGCTTGCTGCATTACCCGGTGCGGCCGCCAGAATCTTTTGAAGGCGCCCCCGCCGAGGCCTGGACCGTCCATCAGGGCAACGCCCACTACCTGCTGGCCCGGGCCCACATCGACACCGGTTTCATCACCTTGCTGGCGCAAGATGGGGTGGCTGGCCTGCAGGCGCAGCACCTGGACGGCACCTGGATGGACGTGCCGCCTGAGGAGGCCACCCTGGCGGTGAACTTTGGCAAGGTGCTGGAGCGCTGGACCGGCGGTGCCATCCGTGCCACGGTTCATCGTGTGCTGGGCAGCGGGCGTGAACGGCATTCCATCCCGTTTTTCTATGAGGCCGGGGTCGACGCCGTGATTGCGCCGCTGCCACTGCCAGGGGCCAAGGCCTTCGCCCCCTTCTACTTTGGTGACCATCTGTGGGACACCACCACCCAATTCGTGGAACAGCGCGGCATCGCGCATCTGCGCAAGCCGCTAGGGCCTCCTTCCGCTTCGGTCATAACGCCGCCGACACCCACCGGCAATGCCTGACGGTGCCAAAGGTGCGAGTCGGCGATGCGCCAGCTTGATTACCAATTGCCGGTGCCGGGTGCGCCTTTGAAGGGCCCGGCCAGGTCGGGGGTGATCCAGCCGCCATAGAAGTCGCCCGCCTGGGGCGTCACCCTGGCGCCACCAACACTGCAATCGAGATGGTGGGCGTAGAAGGCCACGCACTCGGCCAGCGGCTCAGCGCCGGGCAGGGGCTGCGGGTAGCTCCAGGCGACCAGGGCCAGGCGGCGATCGCCGTCCACCAGATGCCAGTAGCGCGCCGGGCCTTTCCACTCGCAGAACGAACCATTACCCGCAGGCTGCAGCAGTTCACGCGCCACGTCGGCCAGTGGCAGGTAGAAAGTGGGCGGGTGCGCGGTCTCGCGCACTGCCCAGGCACCGCTGGTGCGCGCAATCTCGCGCTCGCCCCAGCGCACCACGATGTCGCGCGGGTCGCGCACCAGCTCTGGCGGGCGCGGAAAGTCCCAGACGGACACCTGCCCTGGCCCGGGTGGGTCGGCGAACGGAGGGCGCCCCGTTCCCCGCCAGCGCCACTGCGCACGAGCCATCGCCAGTTGGTCGGGATCCATCATCGTCATGGGCTCAGAGGATAACCGGGCAGGCCAGCAAAACCGTCAAACTGCCCGGCGCCGCCAGCAACAGCTCAACGGTGGCCTTAGTAAATGGCATCTTTCAGAACACCCATGGCCTCGCACCCAGCAAAGCGGGGGCACCCGTGTTAATGAAGACGCGGACACCGGCTGCTCGCAGCTTCTCTAAGGTGTGATCCAGAATGGATGGTTAGACACCCAGAACCAAGTTTGAAGTGGGGCAAGTCCCAAGGGAATTTGTCAGTCACCCAGCATGCTGACTCAAAGCAGCTCTCCAGATGCAGGTGAACTTCCGCCTTGGGAAGCGACTTCAATCGAATAGCCTCAAGTATTTGATTCATGCAGTCCGTTCATCCCATTAAAACAACCTTCGAACATAGTTTTATAGGCTGCGTCGCAGAGGCAGGGGCGGCTAAGGGCACTCGCTCATGGTTTCCAATTCTTTCTTTGATTTGGCGTCTGAATGTCAGGGCGCGGCCATGCCGCGACCAGCAGTGGGCTTGAGCACATCCCGTTAGGTCACGGTAAATCGACATTATTTGACATTGGCGCCAACTTTTTACCGGATTTGGCGGAGCGCTGTTCGCCGCAGTTAGTTTAAAACGTCAGCTTTTTGTGCGAACTGCTTCATATTCTTCCAGAGACCATAATGTAAAAGCCCCTCATCGAGAGGGGCTTTTAAGTTCCGCTTTGTTGCCCATGAAGGGCCTCATCCATATCACCACCTTACTCGGAAAAGCAGGTTGGTAAGCTGGGCGGCTTACTCTTGATGCGGATAAAACCGTATCGTTTCACACGAATTTGACAGCACTGACTTGATCAGACCGCGAAATCCTGTTTTGACTTACCTTCGACAACCAGGGCTTTCATCCACTTGGGCATCAGCCCACGTCCGGACCAGCTTTCGCCGTTGGGGCCACGGTATTTGGCTTCAACTGGCTTGGCAATCTTTTTGACGCCGCTGTCAGTTTTGGTCGCTCGGGTAGTCTTAGCAGCTTTGCCCCGGCCTTTACCTGCAGTTTTTGTCGACGTCAGGTCTTTGACGGATATACCGAAAGCCAGCATCTGAGCCTTGATCTCGGTCACAGTCTTGTCAAACTCGCGGGCTTTGATGTCGTTGGCTTGCTTTTGCAATTTCTCGATCTGCCCCTGGAGTTCTATCAAATTACTCATTCACTTTTCCTCAGTTTGGTTAATAATATTAATTAATTTTAGACGCAATCGCCTTCCTGGTATTATGCCTTACTCGTCTGTTGGCACGATGCAAGCTAGAGTTATTGCGGCGATCTTGCAGAATTAGTGTCAATAGTGCCCAATCAATCTCGCAACCCTGCAATTCAGGCAAGCGCTTTATCAAGTGCCATGCCTCAGAGGCTGCCAACACGGCATACTCCGAAATACTCAAACTAAAAAACCTATTTTTGCCGTCTCGATCAGTGTGGTCACCATGCCTTCGGACAGTTTGTACCGATCGGTCGTTCCATGTTAATTTTTCGTACCCACCAGAACGGGTACGGCGCGGTACTGCTTGGGGAACAAGCTTCTTAGATTGCCGACCTTCGGCAAGTCGTAGATGACGATATAGGGTTCTTCGGGGTTCAGCGCCAGGTAATCCTGGTGGTAAGCCTCGGCATCAAAGAATGGCTTATTCAATTCCAACGTGGTCACGATGCGTGTGCCAAAAACGCTTGCCTGGTTTAACTGCTCAATATAGGCCCGGGCGACACGCTCCTGTTCAGCGTTCTGCGCAAACACGGCAGAGCGGTACTGCGTGCCGCTGTCCGGCCCCTGACGATTGAGCTGCGTTGGGTCGTGCGCGACAGAAAAGTGAATCTGCAGCAATTGCGCAAAACTCACCTGTCTCGGGTCAAAGCTAATGCGCACGGCCTCGGCATGACCGGTGCGCCCGGAACCCACGGCATCGTAGTTGGCGGTGCTAGCATCACCACCGGCATAGCCCGAGACGGCGCGGGTGACGCCCAAGACATGCTGGAAGACAGCCTGAACGCCCCAAAAGCAGCCGCCAGCGAGGACGGCGGTGTCAGGCGTGCTGGCGCCCGCTGCAGGTGGACGCTCAGCCGTGTCAATGAGTGGCGGGACAAGAACGGCCGCCTCACCTGCCAGGCCCGGCAACGCCTGCCAGCCGACGGCACCGGCAAGGAGGGCGAGCCCGGTGAGCATAGTGCGCCGCGCCAGGCTGGAGCTGGACGTTTTGATGACTGTCTTCATGGTGTTGGGCCATGCAGGATAGACCAATTTCGGACTTGGCCGCGTTTTGGGTCTTTGGCCCTAGACCAATGGCGCCTGATCCCTCAAACCATCGGCCATCACGACATGCGCCTTCACCGGCGTCGCCTTGGCCAACGCCATCCAGACGCCAAAGGGCAGATGCCGCACCGGCCGTTTGGGCGCCGCCCGCAGCACGCTCAGGCGCTGGTCTTTGAACAGCATGACGCCGCATTCGGCTGGGATCTCATCGGCACTGGCTATTTGTTTGTCGCGCCCGTCGCAGCCCAGTACGTACCAACACTGGCCGCCCACATCCAGATAGGCTTGGCGTTTTTGCGGGCGTTTTAGGTCACCCAGCAGATCGGCCCGGCTGACCTTGATCTCGTGCACGATGGGCTCCAGATAGTCCGGGCGCGAACTGTTACGGATGGAGAACACATCGGGCTTGCAAACCTTCCAGCCCGAGGGCGCATCCGGGCTGTCGGGCAGCCGGGCCCGCAATTCCAGCGCGGTCCAGACCAGGCGGCCATCGCGCAGCATCGCTTGCGCCACCTGGGCCACCAGCGCCTCATGCGCCGAGAAGGCCTGCCGGTTGCTGGCCAGCGCATCGGCCAGGTAGATTAGCCCAGCTTGTGTGACTCGAATCAATTCCTGACCTTGGCCGTCGCCCAGGCGCTCCAGTAAACCCGCCGCCAGCAGCTCGATCTCAAGGTTGTCCTGGTAGGGCCAGCCAGCCGAGCGGTACACCTCGCGCAGCCGCTGAGCATGTACCCGCTTCAAAGTGACAGCGCGTCCAGCTGCCATGGTCAGACAATCAATCTCATCAGGCCCGCGCCACCGGAATATCCGCCCAGCTGGTGGTGTAGGCCGGCGTGCGCCGCTCCTGCTTCATTGACCAGACCCGACGATCGCCATCAAGCCCGGCACTGGCCATCTTCATGGTGCCCTTACCAAAACGCTGGTTGATGCTGTCCAGGGCACCCATGAGTCGGGTCTTATCGCCCTGTTTCATCAAACTGGCACCTCCCTCGCCGTCTTCACCGCCACCCCAGTCCAACTCACCTTGCAGTACCGAGTCCGGCTGCAGTTCCAGCAGCATCACACCGGCCTTGGCGTACTGGAAGCCGTCCCGGTAAATCGCGCGCAAGCCCAGCACGGCAGCTTGCACGATGGCACCGGTATCTGCTGCCGGGCGCACCAGTGGCACGACGACCGAGCGGCTGTACTGCGCATCCTGCCGAAACGGGCTGGTGCGGATGAAGACCATGACTTCCGAGGCCAGCGAGTGCTGCTTGCGCAGCTTCTCCGCCGCCCGGCTGGCAAACTCCGTTATGGCCTGGGTCAAACCGGCCAGGTCCAGCACCGGGTGGCCGAAGGAGCGGGTGCAGGCAATCTCTTTCTTGGGCTGGGGTGCATCGTCCAGGCCAATGCAGGGCATGCCTTGCAATTCCCGCACCGTGCGCTCCAGCACCACCGACCAGGCCCGGCGAACCGTGGCCGGGTCCATGCGCACCAGGTCTTGCACTGTCTGGATGCCGCCTTCGCGCAGCTGCTGGCTGATGCGCCGCCCGATACCCCAAACTTCGCCGACGTCGGTAGCCGCGAACACCACCTGCAATTCGGCCGGGGGCAAGGCGGCCAGGTTGCACACCTGGGCCAGGTGGTCCGGGTAGACGCCAGGTTTGCGTTCTGCCGTCTTGGCAATATGGTTGGCCAGTTTGGCCAGGGTCTTGGTGGCACCGATGCCAATGCCGCAAGGAATGCCCACCCACTGCAAGATGC
>CAXNFT010000168.1:0-5792 GCA_964201255.1 Rhodoferax sp. | reverse complement strand
TGCACACCCACCAATGGCAGTGCTGTGACTGGCACCGGCAGCGCAAGCCCCATCTCCATGACGGGCCTGGCCAACGACACAAGTTACTCCTGCGCTGTCAAGGCGGTCAACGCGGGGGGGCTGAGCGCAGCATCCATGGCGATCTCGATCACGCCTTCCAGTTCAGCTGCCTGTACCCAGGCAAGCAATTTCCCTGATGTCAGTTTGCGCGGCAATTTCATCGACTACAACGGCGATGGCAAGACCACCTGGGATAGCAATGCCACGCTACAACCCAAGGTAACCGTGTCTTGCGCCAATGGAGTTGTGAGTTTGGCAAGTAATGGTATCCCCAACTTTGATTCCGACGGCATCGGTAAACTTCCAACACAGGTCGTGGCTTTTGCTGTGAACCAGGTGACTTGGAAGTTCAGCCAAACACCTGTGGTTGCTGCAAGTTCGACGACTTTGAACCTGCTTGGGCCCATCGGCGTGATGGTCAACGGCGTACAAATTTATGGCCCCAATGAAGCGCCGCCAGATTACACCGCGGACCCTTACAAAGCTGGCATCCTGAATTTCTGCGGTGGTCATGTGGACAAATACCATTTTCATTCATTCCCGGAATGCTTCTTTAACCAGAAGACGATCGGCGGTGTTTCAAGCTTTCTACCCGACAAAACACCCGGTGTGGTGATCGGCTATGCGCTTGATGGCTTCCCTATTTTGTCGCCTTACGAAAGCTGTACGACCGGCGCTGCCGGCTGCGTTAATGGGGTCAAGGAAATCACCAGCGCCTTCAAATACATCGGCACTGGCGCCTACACCACCGAGAATGCGTGGACCTACAACACTTACGAGGCCAACTACAACGGCAGCACGCTTGACAAGTGCAATGGCAAGGTCGCAAGCAATGGCAGTTACGCCTATTACGCGACGCGGCAATTCCCCTATTACTTGGGCTGCTACAAAGGTACCAAGACTATCCAGTAGGCTATGGCTATGAAAACATGCTGGCTTGTGTTAGCGGCGGCGATCACTTTGCTGACGCAAGCGGGGACCGCCGAGGCCGCCGATCATCTGCACCTGAAGGTTGACATCGTGATCGCCCCGTCTCAGCCGGGCACGCCCGGCGACATCATGGGAATCTATGCATTCGAGTTGCTGCCCTGCGTAGCGGCCAAGGGCGCTGAACTGGGCGGCACCTCGCTGTTCGCACTCGCGAAAAAGTCGATGCTTTTTTTGATCCCATCGGCTCAAGCCAACCACCGGGAACGTTTCGATGGGCCGGGGGCGCGTGAGGTAATGCAGCGCGTGCCGCTCGATCAGACCAGACGGGTGCCGCTAGGCAAGATACCGGTTGCAACAGGCTTGAACTACTGTAGGGTGCGGTTGACCCTAGCGCGACTTCCATCGGTTCAAACTCCGGTGCGCTTGCCTGCCCTAGAAACCAGCGTTTTCATGGCCAGACCTGGCGGACTCGCACCCCTTGCCATGGCTTATGCGCACCCGTTTGATATGAACCTGACAAAGCCATGGCAACCCTTTGCAAGTTTTGCAAGTTTTCCAACGCTGACGATTACGCTCGACCCTTCTTTGGCCAGGCCAGTGCTCGCCGATGCAGCGCTAGAGATCGGCGTCTTGAACCGCAAGGCGCTGACGGTGATTGCAGAACGTGCGCGGCTTGAACTGCAGGTCGATGCTATGCCCTGAATGCCTGTTGCATGCTGAGCCAACTCTCAGGTGTACCACCCACCGCGCTGGAAATACGGATGGCCATTTCAGCGGTAACGGCTTTCTGTGTTGGCGTGGGCGCCAACTCGCTCGCTCAAACACCAACAGCAGGTTATTGGCCGATGCCACTGGCAGTTGAGGTGCGGGCGGCGCTGCGGCTGTTGCGCCGGCATGGGTATTACTGCACGCAGGGGGCCTGATGAGCAGCGTGCCCGGCGTCCAGGTGGGCCAGATCGTGCGCAGCGTGGTCGTCAGCGCCCAGCGCGGATGACTGGCGGGTCTGCTCGGATGCGGTCAACCTGATGGAGAGCCTGGTCACGGCCGGCTGGGTGAATGACGCACAGGGCCACTGCGGCGCGGATTTGGGAAATTCAGCGAGGCCGCAAGCGGCCACCTGATCTGGAGGTGATGGCTTTATGAACTTTTTACTATTTGCCTATTTGCTGAAAAAGCACGGCCCGCGTTTGACGATGGAGCAACTGGCTCAGGGCACATTTCCGGTGGCCACTTATTTGGAGGGCGGCATGACAACATGTGGCGCATCCAGTAGCCCTCGCTGAACAAATTGTGTGGCGTCAATGTTCTTCCAGAACGACCCGCGCCGGCCATCGTGAGCCGAGCTGAGCTGTGGATGGGACACGCCACCCTACACGCGCACTGTCACTTCCAGGCGCCTGCCAAGGGCCCGGGCGGCCGATTCAATTTGGTCGAACTTGCTGGCGTGGCGCATGTCAAAGAGGCGGTCAACCTGCGGCACATGCCAGCCCAAGCGGCGCGCCAGCTCAGCCTTGCGCAAGCCCTGCTCGGTCATGGCCTGGTACAGCCCCAGCTTGGCCGACTCCAGGGCACCGGGGCGCACCGTCTTTTGGCCCCGCTTGGGTGGGCTGGGCAGGGGTAAGGGTTGCCGCGCCTCGACATAAAACGACAGCGCCGACTCCAGCGCCTCCACGGCGTACAGCAACGCCTCATCCATATCCTCCCCTTGCGTGATGGCTTCTGGCACATCGGGAAAAGTGACAACAAAGCCGCCTTCGGGCTGCGACTCAAGAAATACAGGGTAATCGAGCATGGCTTATTTTCCTTTCAATCCAAGTTGCTTCTTGATGCCTTCGACCGTGCCGGTTTTGAGATCGGCATTGTGCATAGGCATCACGCTGCGCTTGTCGCCCAGATAGAGCTTGATATGCGAGCCCTTGGCTGGCCCAAAAGTAACGCCTTGTTTGGTCAACCAGCGTTTGAATTCTTGGGAGTTCATGCAATCAATTATAAACACTTCTGTTGTTTTTCAAGCAGCAAACAGGGCTTGCAGCATGAGACACGCCGCCTGTATTGACGCCAAACAGGCCGCCATCGTCGCCGCCCTGCGCGCCCAGGGCACCATTTTGAAAGCCGCGCTGTTTGACGACAATACGGCTTTTTCTTTGTGCCTTTAAGTCGGGCCCTAGGGTTCGCGCCTGGAACGCCAATGACAATGGAAAACCAAACGCATAAACTCAGCTCCCTCACCCACTGGAATCTATAGCCATCCATGCACACCACGACTCCTCCTTCCCCAATGCCACCCGCTAGCGCCGTTGCTGCTTTTGAATGGTCCGAGGACTTGCTCACTGGCGACTTGCGAATGGACCACACGCACCAAGAGTTTGCCGACCAGCTCAACGCCTTATTGGCCACGCCAGAGGCCGAGCAGTTGCCGCTGTACCAGGCCTTTTTGGACCATACGGTGGCGCATTTTGCGCAAGAAGACCGCTGGATGCAGGCCACCTGCTTTACTGCCAGCAACTGCCACAGTGACCAGCACACCATGGTGCTGGAAACCATGCATGCTGTCTTAACGCATTACGAAAAAGGCGAGACCGACATCATCAACCGCATGGGCGAGGCACTCGGCGAATGGTTCGCGCAGCATGCGCTCAGCATGGACGTCGGGCTGGCGCAGCACCTGCAGTCGGTGGGTTTCGACAGCGCCACCGAGACCCTGGCCGACCCCCAGGCCATTCTCAATGTCTCGGTATCCGGATGCGGCAACGTCAGCCGCAGCTGAATGCGGCCGCCCGGCCTCTTTTAAGTCGGCGCTGAGCGCAGCTGCCATGCTTTCACCTTTTTCCTAACTGGATTGGCAGTTGATAGGCCAGGGTTGCGCTCTGTGGCAAGAAAAAGATCTACTTCGCCAGACGTTGCAGCGCTGCTTCGATTTCTGTGCGGATTTCCTCTTCGCTGTTGAGGGGCGCGGTGGGGTCGGCCATCGGCGTGACAACGTTGGTGACTGGATCCCAGTCGACGGCACCATAGATGGCCGGCTTGCCAGTCTTTCGTAGAAACTGGTCGTAGGCATCGCCGCTGGAATAGTGCCAGAACTCCCACGGGTACTCGACAAAACCATGGTCGCGCATCAATGCGGTGATTTTTGTGCGGTGCTTCAGCCCCTCGGCCGAGACAAACGGAGAGTTCATCGGCGTTAGTTCCGATAGTTCGATGTACGGCCCACCGCGGTCGACTTCGAGCGCAGGGTCATGTCGACTCATCACTGAGATATCGATCGCACTACCGGACATGTGCGTCGCAAATTTTGGCACCGTAGCGACCAAGGCGCTACAGCGGCGGAACATGAACTCCGGGCTCGGAACCTTGCCACCTAGTTCCCACATCACGCGCTGGAGCACGGCGTCAAACACCTTCGGCGTCAGGCCGAGGTACTTCTGAATTTCCCGGGTCCGATAGCCATCCTCGACGCGCAGCACCCAGCCCAATTCATTCATTTGTTTGGCCGCACCCAGAAAGCTGGGAATTTGACCTTCACGCAAATAAAACAACCGGTCCAGGTCGTTGACATGCTTGAGTGAGGAAAACGCTACGATGACATCGGCCTGCGCTGCCGCCTCGCGCAACGAAACAAAGGGCTCACCGCATTCCACCACCGGGTAGGGCAGGATGCTTTCAAACATAAAGGCGTAAGCCGCTTCGAGCTGCTGTGTCCAATAGGCGCGCCGCGCCACGTCGTCAGATTGCATATTTGACTCCTGCGAATTGGTATGTCAGTTGTTCGTTCCGTTCGGTTAAACCGGGTTTATTTGAGTAGTGCGCCCATGCTGGGCGCAGCATAAAAAAAGGGCCGCTCAAGAGCGGCCCTTTTCAATCACGGGGGCTTACTTGCCGCCGGGGATCTTGCCTTCTACGCCCTTGACGTAGAAGTTCAGGCCACCGAGGAACTTGTCATCGGCTGCTGCATCTTTGGCGATCTGCACTTTGCCTTTGTTGTCGGTGATCGGGCCTTTCCAAATGACATAACTGCCATCGGCCAGGCCTTTTTTCACATCGGCCACTTTGGTCTTGATGTCGGCGGGCACGTCTTCAGCGATGGAGACGATGTCAATGGCGCCTTCCTTCACGCCCCACCACACGCCAGTGCCACCCTTCCAGGAGCCGTCCAGTGCCTCTTTGGTGGCCTTGCTGTAGTACGGACCCCAGTTGATCACGGCAGATGCCAGGTGGGCCTTGGGGCCATAGGCGGTCATGTCGGAATCCCAACCGAAAGCGCGCTTGCCCTTGGCTTCTGCAGCCTTGAGCACGGCGGGCGAGTCGGTGTTCTGGAACAGCACGTCAGCGCCACCGTTCATCAGCGAGGTAGCGGCTTCGGTTTCTTTCGGTGGGTCGAACCAGCCGTTCACCCATACCACCTTGGTTTTGACCTTGGGGTTGACCGACTGGGCACCCAGGGTAAAGCTGTTGATGTTGCGGATCACCTCAGGAATTGGGATTGAGGCCACCACGCCCAGCGTGTTGGACTTGGTCATCTTGCCGGCGATGATGCCGGCCATGTACGCGCCCTCATAGGTGCGGCTGTCGTAGGTGCGCATGTTGTCGGCTGTCTTGAAGCCAGTGGCGTGTTCAAACTTGACGTCCTTGAAGTCAGGCGCAACCTTGAGCATGGGCTCCATGTAACCAAAGGTGGTGCCGAAGATCAGCTTGTTGCCTTGAGTAGCCATGTCGCGGATGACGCGCTCGGCGTCAGCAGACTCGGGCACGTTTTCAGCAAAGGAGGTCTTGATCTTGTCGCCAAACTCTTTTTCCAGGGCCTT
>CAXNFT010000167.1:0-5793 GCA_964201255.1 Rhodoferax sp. | reverse complement strand
GGCGTCAGCAAGGTGGGCCAGTTCATGGACCAGGTCAAGGATAAAAACTCTAATGTCAAGCTGATGGGCTTCGGCCACCGCGTCTACAAAAACTATGACCCGCGCGCCAAGCTGATGCAGGAAACCTGCAAGGAAGTGCTGACCGCGCTTGGCCTTGAGAACGATCCACTGTTCAAGCTGGCCATGGCGCTGGAAAAAATCGCGCTCGAAGACGACTATTTTGTCCAACGCAAGCTTTACCCGAATGTCGACTTCTACTCCGGCATCGTGCAGCGCGCCATCGGCATCCCGGTAAGTCTGTTCACCGCCATCTTCGCGCTGGCGCGAACCGTGGGCTGGATTGCCCAGCTCAATGAGATGATCGGCGACCCTGAGTACAAGATCGGGCGTCCGCGCCAGTTGTTCACAGGCTCGGTTCGCCGCGATGTGCTGCCCATCGGCCAGCGCTGAGGTCACAGCCTGAGAACCTGGCGCCAAATCACCTGAAGCTGAACGCCCGTCCAGCCATCGAATCGGTGGGCGCTTTTTCTAGTCGGCTCTCCAAGAGGACGGTTACTGCTGTGCGATGGCTGCCGCAGGCTGCGTAAAATGCAGTATTGCTAAGGAAACTCATGGGACGCACCCTTTACGACAAACTCTGGGACGACCACGTCGTCCACACCGAAGACGACGGCACTGCCATTCTCTACATCGACAGACACTTGGTACATGAAGTGACCAGTCCGCAGGCCTTTGAGGGCTTGCGCCAAACTGGTAGACCGGTTTGGCGGGTGAGTTCCATCGTTGCCACAGCCGATCACAACACACCGACCACAGGCTGGGATCGCGGTTATGAGGGCATTACAGACGCGACCAGCAAGGAACAAGTCATGATGCTGGACACCAATATGCGTGAGTTTGGCTCGGCCGCTTATTTCCCATTCCTGTCCAAACGCCAGGGTATCGTTCACGTAATCGGCCCTGAAAACGGCGCTACACTGCCCGGAATGACCGTGGTCTGCGGCGACTCCCACACGTCGACCCACGGCGCCTTTGGCGCGTTGGCGCATGGCATTGGCACCAGTGAAGTCGAGCATGTTCTGGCCACGCAAACGCTGCTGGCCAAGAAAGCCAAGAACATGCTGGTCCGCGTCGATGGCGTGTTGCCACGCGGCTGTAGCGGCAAAGACATCGTGCTAGCGGTCATTGGCCAAATCGGCACTGCCGGCGGCACGGGCTACACCATCGAATTTGGGGGTGCGGCGATTCGTGCCTTGAGCATGGAGGGCCGCATGACTGTGTGCAACATGGCCATTGAGGCTGGTGCCCGCGCCGGCCTGGTGGCCGTCGACGAAAAAACCATCGACTACGTCCACGGGCGCCCCCTGGCACCGGGTCATCTGGCCAGTGGCGAGGCCGCTGCCGTGGAATGGGACCAAGCCGTCGCTTACTGGAAGACGCTGCATTCGGACGCTGACGCGGCTTTCGACCAGGTGATCGAGCTCGATGCCAGCGGCATCATCCCCCAGGTCACCTGGGGCACCTCTCCCGAAATGGTGCTGGGCATCGACAACCGGGTGCCGGACCCGGACAAGGAGAAGGACCCCAACAAACGCTCCGCCATCGAGCGCGCCCTGGTTTATATGGGACTCGAGCCGGGCAAGGCCCTGAACGACCTGTTTATTGACAAAGTCTTCATTGGCTCTTGTACCAATAGCCGGATTGAGGACATTCGGGAAGCAGCCGCAGTGGTGCGCAAAATAGGACAAAAAGTCGCTAAAAATGTCAAACTGGCGATGGTTGTGCCTGGCTCGGGTTTGGTTAAAGCACAAGCCGAGCGCGAAGGCTTGCACGAGATTTTCCGGGCCGCCGGCTTCGAGTGGCGCGAGCCTGGCTGTTCGATGTGCCTGGCCATGAACGCCGACCGACTTGAGCCAGGAGAGCGTTGCGCCTCCACCAGCAACCGTAATTTCGAGGGTCGCCAGGGCGCGGGCGGACGCACGCATCTGGTCAGCCCAGCTATGGCGGCCGCTGCGGCCATTCATGGTCATTTTGTCGATGTCCGGCAGTTTGTCTGACCAACCTACCCGGGAGCATGGCATGAGTCATTGGCGATGGGTGTGGCTCGGCGCAGCGCTGTTGAGCCTTTCCGCCTGCAATACGGTCAAGGGCCTGGGGCAGGACCTTTAGAAGGCCGGCAAAAAAATTGAAGACGCAGCAAAGAAAAATAGGGGGCTACCGTGCAAAAATTTGAAACTCAGAAGGGCCTGGTGGCCCCAATGGATCGAGAAAATGTCGACACCGACGCTATCATCCCGAAGCAGTTTCTGAAATCGATCCGCAAGACTGGTTTTGGGCAAAACCTGTTTGATGAATGGCGCTACCTGGACGCCGGCTATCCCGGCCAGGACCCCACCAGCCGCAAACTCAACCCAGACTTCGTGCTTAACCAGCCACGCTACCAGGGCGCCTCCATTTTGCTGGCGCGTAAAAATTTTGGCTGTGGCTCATCCCGCGAACACGCGCCCTGGGCGCTGGACCAATTTGGCTTTCGCGCCATCATCGCGCCCAGCTATGCCGACATTTTCTTCAACAACAGCTTCAAAAATGGCCTGCTGCCCATCGTGTTGCCGGACGCACAGGTGGCTGCACTGTTTAACGAGCTGGCGGCATTTCCAGGTTACAGCCTGACGATCGATCTAGAGCGCCAGAGGATCGTCAAACCGGATGGCCAGGAGTTACCGTTCGAAGTACAAGCCTTTCGCAAGTACTTCTTGCTCAATGGTTTTGACGACATTGGCCTAACGCTGCGTCACGCCGACAAGATCCGCGCTTTTGAAGCCCAACGTTTGACGCAAAAACCCTGGCTAGCCCGCACGCTGATTGCATGAGTAGCTCCTTAATTTATAGCATCCTGGTTTCATCATGAAAATAGCAGTTTTACCCGGCGACGGAATCGGGACCGAAATCGTGGCTGAGGCAGTCAAAGTTTTACAAGCCCTTGATCTTCAGTTCGAAATGGAAACAGCGCTGGTCGGCGGTGCTGCTTACGACGCCCATGGCCACCCACTGCCCGACGCCACCCTGCAACTGGCGCGTCAGGCTGACGCGGTACTGTTTGGTGCCGTCGGCGACTGGAAATACGACACTCTGGACAGGCCTCTTCGGCCGGAGCAGGCCATTTTGGGTTTGCGTAAAAACCTCGGCTTGTTTGCCAACTTCCGTCCGGCTATTTGCTACGAGCAACTGGTTGGCGCGTCCAGCCTCAAACCCGAGCTGATTGGCGGCCTTGACATCCTGATCATCCGGGAACTCACCGGAGACATCTATTTTGGTCAACCACGCGGGCGCCGCGTGGCCACAGATGGGCTGTTCCCGGGCGCCGAAGAAGCATTTGACACCATGCGCTACTCGAGACCTGAGATCGAGCGGATTGCCCACGTCGCCTTTCAGGCTGCGCGCAAACGGAGCCATCGCGTCACCAGTGTGGACAAGGCCAACGTGCTGGAGACCTTTCAGTTCTGGAAAGACGTGGTGAGCGACATTGGCAAGCAGTACCCCGATGTGGCGCTAGACCACATGTACGTCGACAACGCCGCCATGCAACTGGTGCGTGAGCCCAAGAAATTTGATGTGGTCGTGACCGGCAACATGTTTGGCGACATCTTGAGCGACGAGGCGGCCATGCTGACTGGCTCCATTGGTATGCTGCCCTCGGCCAGCCTGAACGCGAGCAACCAGGGCTTGTACGAACCCAGCCATGGCAGCGCCCCTGACATCGCTGGTAAAGGCATTGCCAATCCCCTCGCGACCATCCTGAGTGCAGCCATGATGCTGCGCTACAGCCTGAATCAGGAGGCGGCGGCTCAGCGAATTGAGGCGGCGGTCAAGACGGTGCTGAACCAGGGTTTGCGCACTGCCGACATTTTTAGCGCCGGCATGACGCGGGTTGGCACCCTGGAGATGGGCGCTGCGGTCGTCAGGGCCCTGAAATAATTTCAATTTACAATCAAGTCATAATGTCCTCTTTGCAGTTCACCTTTAAGCACTCGACCGTCTACGTCAGCTTGAGCCAGTGCGCGCGCGCCCGGGCTACAGCCTTAGTCACCAAAGCGACCACCATTAAAGGCTAGTACAGCCCGGTTCGTCGCGCCCCACCGGCCAGACGAGCCGGGCAGATGGAATTCATCTCTCAAACATCTGAAAGGGAAACCTCATGAAAATTGGTAATTTGGTCGGCCTGGTCGGCTGGCGTGGCATGGTTGGCTCGGTCCTGATGGACCGCATGCAGTCCGAGGGTGACTTTGACCACATCGAGCCAGTGTTTTTCTCGACCTCCAATGCTGGCGGCCAGGCCCCGGCTCAGGCAAAAAACGAAACCACCCTGAGAGACGCTTTTGACATCGCGGCCTTGCGCCAGTGCGACATCATCGTCAGTGCCCAGGGTGGCGACTACACCACTGAGGTCTACCCCAAGTTGCGTGCCGCCGGTTGGACAGGCCACTGGATCGATGCCGCCTCCACCTTGCGCATGAAGGACGATGCCATCATCGTGCTTGATCCGGTCAATTTACCCGTCATTCAGAAAGCGCTGACGGAGGGCGGAAAAAACTGGATTGGGGGTAATTGCACCGTCAGCTGCATGCTGATGGGTGTGGGCGCTCTTTACAAAGCTGGTTTGGTCGAATGGATGACCAGCATGACGTATCAGGCTGCGTCTGGCGGTGGCGCTCAGCACATGCGCGAGCTACTGACCCAGTTCGGCACCCTGAGCGCCGAAGTCAAGAGCCTGCTGAATGACCCCAAGTCGGCCATCCTGGAGATAGACCGGTTGGTCCTGGCCAAGCAGCACTCCTTAAGCTCGGGCGAGACGGCCAATTTTGGCGTCCCGCTGGGGGGCAGCCTTATTCCCTGGATTGGCAAAGACCTCGGCGTCGGCAAGCAGTCCGACGAACCGGGCTGGGGCACCTCCCGCGAAGAGTGGAAAGGCGGCGCCGAAACCAACAAGATTCTGGGCCAGGGACCCGCCTTCGGTACCGCCGAAACGCCGGTTGATGGCCTGTGTGTCCGGGTGGGTGCGATGCGATGCCATAGCCAGGCATTGACCTTCAAGCTCAAGAAGAATGTACCCAGCGCTGACATCGAAGCGCTACTCGCCGCCGACAACCCATGGGTCAAAGTCATCCCCAACACCCGGGAGGCAAGCTTGCAGGGACTCACCCCAGTGGCCGTCACTGGCACGCTGGGTATACCTGTCGGGCGTATCCGCAAGCTCGCGATGGGGCCTGAGTACGTTGGCGCCTTCACCATTGGCGACCAACTGCTGTGGGGCGCAGCCGAGCCCTTGCGTCGTATGCTGCGCATTCTGCTAGCACATTGACGCCGAGCCCACGGCACGCCGGCCGCTGGCCCACGTAGAATCGGCTTAATGTCGCCGACCTCGTTGACTGTAAAAACTCGACCCTGGGGCCGCGCCCCATGGGCGATTGGCGTCTTGGTGCTGGTCTTGTCTGGCTCTCAAGCCCTGGCCCTGTCGCTGGGGCGGGTCGTGGTGCAGTCGGCACTGGGCGAGCCCTTGCGCGCAGAAATTGATTTTCTAGACATCACTGGTGAGGAGGCTACCTCGCTCAGGACGTCTGTCGCCTCTCCTGAGGCCTTTCGGGCGGCAGGTCTGAGTTACAACGCCAGCGTTGTGGGTCTGCAGGCATCGCTGCAAAAACGTGCTGACGGCAGGCTCTATATTCAGCTCAGTAGCGCGTTCGCAATCACCGATTCTTTTTTTGACCTGTTGCTTGAAGCCCGTTGGGCATCGGG
>CAXNFT010000166.1:0-5798 GCA_964201255.1 Rhodoferax sp. | reverse complement strand
GTGATCCGGAAAGCCGGGCTGCTTCTGGTCCAGGTTGACCGCAATCAGCTCAAAGTCGATTGGCGCCCGCGCCTTGAGCTTGAGCAGGATGTCCAGCATGCCGTAGCTGTCTTTGCCGCCCGAGACGCAGACCATCACGCGGTCGCCGGCTTCGATCATGTTGAAGTCCACAATCGCCTGCCCCACCTGCCGGCACAGACGTTTTTCCAGCTTGTGGGTTTCGCGTTCAATTTTGAGGGCCCGGCCCGGCTCAGGCGCCTGGGCAGGGGCTTCGTTGTCTATCCAAACGGCATTCATGGTGGGCTTTCTTGGGTCACCACCGGCCGGTTTCGACCCGGATGGCAACTTCACAATCGTCAAAAATCTCAAGCTTGGCAATTTTCACGCGCACGCCCTGTACGCCAGGCAACTGCATCAGCCGGTTGGCCAGCTTGCCGATCAGGGTTTCGAGCAGGTTTACATGCTCAGCCGTGCATTCGTCAATGATGATCTTGCGCACCTTGCGGTAATCCAGCACATGGTTGATCTCGTCGTTGTGCGGCATCAGTGGCTGGGCGCCCAAGCTCAGTTCGGCGTCGACCTGGATCGGCTGGGGCGCCAGCTTCTCCGATTCGAGGATGCCCAGGCTGGCCTCAAAGCGCAGGCCGGTTAGCGTGAGGGTTTGGTAACCCATGGTGGCGGTCATAGGGTTGAACCTTTTATGCGAAACACTTCGACCCCTACCCCTTCGCAATCCGGGTAGACGTCGGGCTTGCAGGTGGACAGGCGCACCGCCTGGACCTGCGGGTGGGCCAACAGGGTGGCTGCCAATTCGTCGCACAGGGTTTCCTGCAACTCGACATGGCCGCGCTGTACCCGCTCGGCGATCAGGTGGCGAACAAAGTCGTAGTCGACCACCTCGGCCAGCCGGTCCGACTGCGGGGTAGAGGCGCTGTAGGGCACGAACAGCTCCACGTTGAAGACCAGGCGCTGGGCCACGCCTTTTTCGAACGCATGGGCACCGATGTGCACTGGCAGCACGTGGTTGCGCAGGAACAGGCGGCGGCAGCTCAAGGCGAGATGGGTCAGCGGGTCATGGGGCAAATGGGGATCAACCATTGGCAGGCTCTTGATTCAGGGCTTCCACCACAAACATCACATCGCGGGGCAGCGGCACCAGGTGCTGGCCGTTGTCCACCGTCAATGTGACGCCGGTGATGCAGGGGTTGTCGGCTAAAAACACGCAACTCGCCGCCACTTGCGCCGGGTCGGTGGCCTGGCGCATCAGGTTGACGCGGCCGGCTTGGTCAAAATTGGCCTGCGACTGCGGCCCACTCAAAAACATCAGGCCGGGCGCCACGCCACACACCCGCAGCGCGGGCGCCAGCGCCTGCGCTTGCAGGGCCACAGTCCGCTCCAGCGCCAGCTTGCTCACTGTGTAAGAGAAGTAATCGGGGTTCAGGTTGAACACCTTCTGGTCCAGCACATGGATCACGCTGCGCCGGCCTGCCGGCTCATCTGGCGGCGTCTTGGCCAGGCTTTGCGCCATCAGGCCAGCCAGCGCCAGCGGCGCCAACAAATTCACCTCCAGCTGGCTGCGCGCGCCGGCTTCATCCATGGCCGCAGCGCTGTCGGGCTCAAAGCTGGAAGCGTTGTTGACCAGCGCGTGCAGGGGCCCGGTTTCGGCCACGATCGTGTTCATCAGGCGGCGCCGTGCCGCGGCGTCCGCCAGGTCAGCCTGGATCGGCCGCGCCTGCACCCCCAGCTGGCGCAGCTCGGCGCACAGGGCCTGGGCCAGATCCGCCGAGCGCTGGTAATGGCACCAAACCTGCCAGCCGGCCTGGGCAAATTGCCGGCACAGCAGCGCGCCTAGGCGCTGCGAGCCGCCGGTCACCAAGACGTGCTTCAGCATGGGCCGCTGATCGCAAAAAAGTTGACTGTTAACATCAATTGAACTATGAATGACTTGCCCGACGAAGAGGTTTCGCCCGGTCTGCGCCGAATTATCGGGGATGCGCTGGCGGCCGCTGCCGGCTGGATCGGCTTTGACACCTTCATGGCGCTGGCCCTCTACGCACCGGGCCTGGGCTATTACGCCCGCGACAGCCTGAAGTTTGGCGCCCTGCCCTACCAGCGGCAGGATGGGCGAGCGGTGGCCGGCAGCGATTTTGTCACCGCACCCGAAATATCCCCTTTGTTCGGCCAAACACTGGCAGCCCAACTTCAGCAAGCACTGCAGCAGACGCAAACCGACACCCTTTGGGAGTTTGGTGCGGGCTCTGGCGCGCTGGCACTGCAACTTCTGGGCAGTTGGGCCGAGCAGGGCCGGCCGCTGCCACAGTACCGCATCGTCGAGCTCTCAGCCACGCTGCGGGCCCGCCAACAAGCCACCCTGGCCCCATTTGCCGGACAGGTGCAGTGGGTCGACACCCTGCCCGCGCAACTGACGGGCGTGCTCTTGGGCAACGAGGTGCTGGATGCGATGCCGGTCAAGCTGTTGGCCCGTATCGGCGGCGCCTGGTTTGAGCGCGGTGTCGCGGCCGCCCCGGCTGGTGTAGGCTGGGCTTGGCAAGACCGACCCACCCCGCTGCGGCCCCCCTTTGAGGTAGCGGGCGAGCACGACTACCTGACCGAAATCCACCCGCAGGCCGAGGCCTTCATCCGCACCCTGGCCGAGCGGCTGGTGAACGGCGCGGCGTTTTTCATCGACTACGGCTTTCCCGAGCACGAGTACTACCACCCGCAGCGGCACATGGGCACGGTGATGTGCCACCGTGCCCACCAGGCCGACCCTGACCCGCTGGTGCTGGTCGGGCACAAGGACATCACCGCCCACGTCAACTTCACCAGCGTCGCCCTGGCGGCGCAAGACGCCGGGCTGACGGTGCTGGGCTACTGCAACCAGGCGCGCTTTTTGATCAACTGCGGCATCGGCCCAAGGCTGGATGCCGCACCTCTGACCCAGCGGGCCCAGGCCCAACACCTGCTGCTGGAGCACGAGATGGGCGAGCTGTTCAAAGTCATCGGCCTGGGCCGGGGCCAGCCCTGGGACGCACTGGGCTTTGCCCAGGGCGACCGCACCCATACCCTCTAAGCCTGTCTAAGACTGTCTAAGCCCGTTTAAGCCCATGCAACCCCATCCAACCCCAAACAAGGCCCATTCATGATCCGTTGGCTGCTGGTGATTTTTTTGGTCTTGATGCTGGTCAACATTTTGACCCCCTGGGTGCGCAAACTGGGCGTGGGCAAACTGCCCGGCGATGTGCGCTTCAAGCTGTTTGGCCGAGAGCTGTTTCTGCCCTTCACCAGTACCATCCTGCTGAGCCTGCTGGCGGCGGCGCTGGCGCGGTTTTTGTGAGATCGAGGTGTTGAGCTTGGGTAAGCTGCAGGGGCCGACGACGTGCTGCCGCTCGTGTCCCTCCGCCCTGCGGGCTCCCTCCTTGACCTCGCCGCAACACGCCATCGACCCCTGCAGCAACGATGGTAATTAGCACGCAGCGGACCAATCACACCGCCAGATCAGGCTGGTGGGGCGTTCGGCGCAGCGGCATCAAGGAGGAGCCCGCAGGGCGGGGGACAGCCGCGGAGCCGAATACCCCGCCGGCCTGATCCCAAATGAGCTCTCCCGACGGTGGTTTCGAATGACTCGACGGCCCACCACCCGTTGAAGCCCTCAAACCCGCCTCCATCTCCTGTGACAAAGGACCCCGCCATGACCGACCCGCTGCATATCGTCTGCCCGCACTGCCACACCACCAACCGGGTCCGCCAGGCCGACCTGGGCCAGGCGCCTGACTGCGGCGGCTGCCACAAACCGCTGTTTGTGGCGCACTCGCTGGCGCTGACCGAGCCGCTGTTTGACCGCCACGTCAGCCGCAGCCAGATTCCCCTATTGGTCGATTTCTGGGCACCCTGGTGCGGTCCCTGTCGGCAAATGGCGCCGGCTTTTGAGCAGGCGGCAGCCCAGCATGAACCCCAGGTGCGGCTGGTGAAGGTGGACACCGAGGCCGAGCAGGCACTGGGGGCCCGCTTCCAGATCCGCAGCATCCCCACGCTGGCGCTGTTTGCCCATGGTCGCGAGGTGGCGCGCCAGCCCGGCGCCATGGGTGCCGCCGACATCGTGCGCTGGACCCGCGCCCACTTGTGAACGCGTCTTGCCGCGAACCGGTAACGCCACGGTAACCGGCGGCCGCGGGGCGCGGTAGCATCGGGGCCCACCTGATGCTCGCTCTTACCCTGCTGACCACCATGCCGACCACCCCACTGCCGCCTGCTGAAACATCACCCGCCAGTACCCTGCCGACCTTCGAGCGCACCCTGCGGCCCTGGGGCTGGTACGAGACCATGACTGAGGCGCCGGGCTACAAGGTCAAACGCATCGGCGTCGCGCCTGGCCAGCAACTCAGTTTGCAAAAACACCATCAGCGCGCCGAACACTGGGTGGGGGTGGTGGGCGCTGGCCGGGTCACCGTGGGTGAGCGCACGCTGACGCTGGTGCCGGGGCAGCACGTCGACATTGCCCTGGGCGAGGTGCATCGGCTGGCCAACCCGGGACCGGGGCCACTTGAAATCATTGAGGTTCAATTTGGCGCCTATCTGGGCGAAGACGACATCGTGCGCCTGCAAGACGTCTACGGCCGCGCCTGAACCCTGCCGGCCCGCCAACACCAAGAGTTTTGACCAATGAGCCCAGACTTATTCACCAGTGACTTTCGACTCCCGGCCGGCGCCAAACCCGTGGCCTGCGTGGACATTGGCGGCACCAAGGTGGCGGTGAGTGTGGCCAATGCCGCCGGCGTGCACGGTCGTGTGACCGAGCCCACCGCCCGCACCGGCGACGAGGGTGCCCTGGCGGCGCAAATTCTGCGGCTGATTGGCCAAAGTTGCAGCAGCAGCGGCTTAGGCCTGGCCGACATCGAGGCCGTGGGCGTGGCCTCCTGCGGGCCCTTCATCATGCAGCAGGGCCTGATCGAACTGGCCGCGCCCAACATTTGTGGCGGTCTGGCCGGTCCGGCGCGGGGCCTGCCCAACAGCTGGGTCAGCGCCCGGCTGGAGGCGCCACTGCGTGAGCACTTTGCCCGGGTTCGGGTCGAAAACGACGGCATCGCCGCTTTGGAGGCTGAGCGCCGCTGGGGCGCGCTGCAGCAGGACGGCCGACCACTGGACCATTGCGCCTACCTGACCTGGAGCACCGGCATCGGCATGGGCCTGTGCGTAGACGGCCGCGTGCTGCGCGGCAAAAACGGCAATGCCGGCCACGCCGGCCACAGCTTTGTCAGCGACAACCTGGACGCCCTGTGCGGCTGCGGCAATGTCGGCGACGTGGAGGGCCTGGTGGGCGGCAACGCCATCGGCCGCCGCTTCAGCGCCCTGGGCTACCTCGACTCTGCTACGCTTTTTGTAGCTGCTAAGGCAGGTGACACAAGGGCTGGAGCCCTAATTGATGACTTATGCCGGGTCATGGGCCGCACCCTCTACAACCTGATTGCCACGCTGGACCTGCAGCGCATCAGCATCGGCGGCAGCGTGTTCTGGCACCACCGGGAGTGGCTGCTGCCCAAGCTGCGCGACCAGGTGGCGGGTAAGCTGCCGGCGCTGACTGAAGGCTGCGAGCTTGTGCCCGCCGGCCTGGGCGAGCGCGTCGGCGACTTTGGGGCGCTGGCGCTGGTGGCCTAGCCGTCATTCCCGCACCACCACGTCGTTCCCGCACCACCCCGTCGTTCCCGCACCACCACGTCGTTCCCGCACCATCCCGTCATTCCCGGCCACGATCGGGAATCCAGGAAGTCATGGATCCCCGATCAGGTCGGGGATGACGG
>CAXNFT010000165.1:0-5801 GCA_964201255.1 Rhodoferax sp. | reverse complement strand
ACGTTCTTTGCCAGATCGATGCCTACTGTAGTAATCTTCATGTCGGACGCTCCTGTCTGTTTAAGTGGGTTGGTAAACACCTCCACTTTGGCACATTACGATGCCGCTTAGGTGGGAGCGTCCATCCCATTGGTCGTGGCCGGGAATGATGCGAAGCCGGCTCCGCCACAACGCCAGTTCAGGATGCGACGTCTGGTCAAGCACTCAATGGGCATCACCGGGGCCAAAGCGGCGCCACTCGGTGATCGGATCATCGTGCCGGCGCCGGACTGACGACCCAGGCTCAGCAGGAGTGTCGCCCGCCAGCGGAATCGCTGCGCCGGCGCGGGCAAACAAGGGCAGTCGTCCTAAAGGCGCCGGTACGGTATGCCACTGGCCAGCGGCAAAGCGCTCGCCGCTGTCAAAGTCGTACCAAGCCGACGGTCCGGCCGGCAGGTAGACCCTGCGTGTGGTGTCACCAGGCTGCACCACGGGTGCCACCAACAGTGCGTCGCCGAGCATGAAATCGTCACAGTCGGCGAAGCAGGCCTCGTCGTCTGGAAACTCGTAAAAGGTGGGGCGCAGAATCAGCTGGTGCAGCGCACTGGCCTGCTCAAACAATTGCCAGAGGTAGGGCAGCAGGGTGTAGCGCAGGCGAATCGCCGCCGCCACGTGCAGCGTGACCTCGGGGTGCAGCCAGGGCACGTTGGTGGCGCTGCCGGGCTTCCAGGAGTTCATGACCATGCGCGGGTTGAGGCAGCAGGCCTGAACCCAGCGCACAAACAGCTCGGGCCCGGGCGACGGCCCGAAAAAGCCGCCGACGTCATGGCCAATGTTGAACAGGCCCGACAGGCTCATTTGCAGCCCGGTGCGTATGTTCCAGCGCAGGTTCTCCCAATTGGTGCTGTTGTCGCCGGACCAGCTTTGCGCATAGCGCTGCACGCCTGGTGGCCCGCCCCGGCTGACGCTGAACACGGGCTCGGACGAAGTTTGCGCAGGCCGGTGCCGGGCCTGCGCCTCGAAGCTGGCGCGCGTCATCAGCAAAGCGTGCAGTGGGCGGGCGCGGTGTATGGGCAGCGGCTGGCCAAAGCCAGCACAGATGGCGCCATCGTCCATGATGGCGTACTCGTTGTTGTCGTTCCAGGCGGCGTCAATGCCGAAATCCAGCACCTGCCGCTGCAGGCTGGCCTGCCACCAGGCCACCACCGCCGGGTTTGAGAAATCCAGGTGCGCGCCAACACCGTCCCAGAACTGCTCGACCACCGGTGCGGCGGTGGCGGCGGCGTGGATGAAGCCGTCTTGAGCGCGCACCTCGTCCCAGGCGGGGTGATCGTCAAGCAGGCAGGGCTTGACGTTGGCCACCAGCCGCATGCCAGCCTCATGGAACCGCGCATTGAGCGCCTTAGGGTCAGGAAACTTCTCGTGGTTCCAGGTGAACACGTAGCGGCGCTTTCCGCGTGAGGAATAACCCGAGCCGTAATGGAAAGCCGAGCAGGGAATCGCCTCTGACTCAATCCGGTCAATGAAGGTATTGAGCTGTTCTTGGGCATCGGGCGCATCGGCCAGGCCCATGGCGGTCTGGGCGTAGCCGAGCGACCAGCGCGGCGGCAAGTGAGTGCCACCGATCAGGCGCACAAACTGGGCGATGACCGCAGCTGGCGTGGCGCCCGACATCAGGTAGTAATCCAGGTCACCATCGTCAATGTCGACATAGCGGTAAAAGTCGTGGTAATTGTCGTGCTCGCAACCGAGGTCAAAGGTGCAGGTGCTCAGCGTGTCGTAATACAGCCCGTACCAGTGGCCGGTGGGGGCGCGGGTCAGCACAAACGGCCAGTGCTTGTAGAGCGGGTCGCCATGCTGCGGGTCGTAGCCGAGCGCATCAAGCGCGATGGTCCGAAGGCGACGTCCATGCAGATTGAGCGGACCGGTCTTGTCGCCCAGGCCGTAATATCGATCAGCCCGGTCCCGCTGCAGGTAGTGCCGCACCGAGCCGGTGCGCGGGCTGTGCAGGTAGGCCGAACTGTTGCGGTCAGCAAGCAGCGGGCGAGCTTGTCCGTCGTGCCAAGTCAAGGCCAGCGGGTCCAGTCGCACCGTGACCGACAGCGCGCCGGTGCCCAGCGTCAAACCGTTGGCCGTTTGGCTGAACTGGGCTAGAGGGCGCGAAAAGCCGCTGAGGTCGTCGCGCAGGCGACCCTCCCAGGCCACGTCCTGAACAGCGGCGGCAGTAGACGTGGTGACACCTTGGGGCGCAATCGCCCAGGTGCGCGGTTCGCGGTAACCGGCGCCGGGCCGGTGACGCACCCGCATAAGGGTCGGCTCCAGCACCTCCAGCTGAAACTGGGCACCATCGGGCAGGCTCAGGCAGGCGCCATGCGCGTCGACAGACGCAATTTGGGCTGGTGCAAACGGGGTGGTCATGATTTACAGCCTTTTGCCATTGGCATCAAAGCAATGCAGATGGGGCGCCGGCAGCGCCAACGCCACGGTGTCACCCGGGCGCAACGCGGTCTGGCCATTGCACACCAGCTCGAACGGAGTGTCGGCGCCAACCGTACCGCGCAGCACGCTGCTGGCGCCCAACTGCTCGACCTGGGTCACGCGCAGGTGCAGCGGACCATCACCGGCCAGCGCCGCGTGCTCCGGTCGCAGGCCAATGGTGTGACTGCCGGCTGGCAGGGCGGGCGCGCCGGCCTGACCCACGACCAGCGCAGCCGGCAAAAAATTCATGCGGGGGCTGCCAATGAAACCTGCCACAAAGGTGTTGCAGGGCCGGTTGTAAAGCTCAAGTGGGGCGCCGATCTGCTCCACCCGGCCAGCGCGCAGCACCACAATTTTGTCGGCAAGGGTCATGGCTTCGACCTGGTCGTGCGTGACATAGACCATGGTGGCCCCTAGCCGGGCATGCAGTTCGCGCAACTCTGCGCGCATGGAGACGCGCAGCTCGGCGTCCAGATTAGACAGCGGCTCGTCAAACAGGAAGAGCCGTGGGTCGCGCACAATGGCGCGGCCAATCGCCACGCGCTGTCGCTGACCGCCTGAGAGCTGGGTCGGTTTGCGTTGCAGCAGGTCTTCGAGCCTCAACAAGCGCGCAGCGTCCTGCACCTTGGCCTGGATTTGTGGCCGTGGTACCTGCAGGTTCTCCAGACTGAAGGCCATATTGTCGTAAACGCTCATGTGCGGATACAACGCATAGCTCTGGAACACCATGGCACAGCCGCGCTGTGCGGCACCGATGTTATTGACCACCTGCCCGTCGATACGGATGTCGCCCGCGCTGGGCGTCTCCAAGCCGGCAATGACCCGCAGCAGAGTGGACTTGCCGCAGCCCGAGGGTCCGACAAACACGACAAACTCGCCATGGCTGACCGCCAGGTCGATGCCGTGCAGCACAGTCGTGCTGTCGAAGGTCTTGACAATGTTGGCAAGTTCAAGCGTGGCCAATGGGGGTACCTCTGGGACAGTTCGGGCTACTTGACACCGGCACTGGCAATGCCGGTGGTGATGTACTTTTGTAAAAAGGCAAAGACCAGCGTGATCGGCACCAGGGTGATCACCGTCATCGCCAGCAGGTAGTGCCACTGGGTGTTGAGCTCGCCCTGGAAGGAGTTGAGCGCCAGTTGCAAGGTGAAGTACTCTGACCGCGACAGCACGATCAGCGGCAGCAGGAAATCATTCCAGCGCCACATCACCGAGAAAATAGCCAAGACCGCCAGCGCCGGCGCCGACAGCGGCAGGATGATCTTCCAGTAAATTCGCCACTCACTGGCATGGTCCATACGCGCGGCCTCCAGCAGCTCATCAGGGATGGTCAGCATGTACTGGCGCAGCAAAAACACCCCGGTCGGCGTGGCAATGGCCGGCAAAATCACACCCCACAGGCTGTTGAGCAGGCCGACCGAGTTGATCACCAGAAACACTGGCACCAAGATGATGGTGGGCGGAATCATCAGGGTGGCAATGATCAGCAAAAACACCGCTTTCTGGCCGCGAAACTGGTACTTGGACAGGGCAAAGGCCGCCATTGAATTGATCAGCAATGTCAGCAGGGTCGCCACCACGGTGATGAAGACGCTGTTCCACAGGTAACGGCCAAAACTGAATTTGGCAAACAGGTCGGAGTAGTTGCCCCAGGCAAATGTCAATTCGTTGACCGGCTTGCGGTCGTTGATGTTGACTCGAATCTCCTGCTGCGGCTGCACCGGGTCGACCAGTGTGGCCATGATGCCAATGCGCCGAACCTGCGCCATCTCGCGCAAGCTGCCATCGGTCTGACGCACGGTAAACAGCGGCAGCGGCTTGTCATGCCCAGCGACCTGCACCGTCTTTTGGCTGTAAGGCAGAAACGAGGGAGGAAACTGGCTCAACGCACTCTCGGTCTTGAGCGATGACATCAACAGCCAGACGATAGGCGCAAACAGTGTGAACAAGCCAACGCCCAGGTACAGGTAGCTAAGCCAGTCGGTCCAGTCCAGTCTTTGCCGACCACGAGTTCGGGTAAGGAAATTGAGGGCGCGCATCGGTCAGTATTTGGCCAGCTTACCGGGCCTTTTGGCCGGCTGTGCTGGCCCGGGTCAACCGCAGCTGGGCCAGGGTCAGCGCAATCAGGCCCAGCGCCAGCATCAGGGATGCCGCCGCGGCCAGCCCGTACAGGTGAATCTGCTCGGCAAAGCCAGTTTGGTAGATGAATTGCACAATAAAGGTGGTGGCAGAGCCCGGGCCACCGCCCGTCAGCACAAACACCTCGTCAAAAATCTGTACTGCCCGGATCAGCGCCAGCACCAACACCACAATCAAATTGGGCATCAGCAGGGGCAAGGTGATGCGTCGCAGGGTGCGCCATGGGCTGGCCGCGTCGAGCTGGGCCGCCTCGTACATGTCTATGGGAATGGCCTGCAGGCCCGCCAGCAAAATCAGCGTGTAAAACCCCATGTGTGCCCAGATCGAGACAAACACAGTCCAGAAAAAAGCCCACCCAGCATCGAGCAGCCAGTCCACCGGCGCCGCGCCAGCGGCCACCAGGCCAGCATTGAACACGCCCTGGCTTTGCAAAAGCCATTTCCAGATCAGCGCCACCACCACCGGCGACAGCAGCACCGGGTAGAAAAACACGCCTCGCCAGAAGCCGCGGCCGATGATCTTGCGGTTAAGAACCAGCGCGGTCAACAGCGACAGGCCCACCATCAACACCACCTGGATCAGACTGAAGCGGGCGGTGTTGAAGATGGCTCGCCAGAAAACGTCCTTGCGGCAACTCTGGATGTCAAAGTAGTCACGGCACTCTAGCAGGATGGCGAAGTTCTCGGCCCCGGTGAAAGGCCGCTCCAACGGCATCAGCTTGACGCCGCCGGTGGTGGCGTACACCAGATTGATCAGGATCGGCAAAAAGGTGAACACGCCGAAGATCAGCAGGTTCGGAGCGACGAAAAGCCAGCCCAGCCGTGACAGGCCGAGCCAGCGTTGGCCGAACCGGAACAGCGGCTCGAACAGGTTAAAAAAGTAGCCGCAGAGGCGGACTGCCAGCTGCAAGAAGCTTACTTCTGCGCCTGCTTGACCGCGTCGACCATGTCGGCGCCGATCTTGGTCATGGCTTCATCACTGCTCATCTCACCCACGATGGCCTGGGTCACGCGGGCCACGGTGGGCAGCATGATGGCGCGGTTGAACTTGTAGCCCTGGAACTGATACGCCACGGGAGACAGGCTGGCCACACCGGCACTGAAACTCGCCAACGCGGCACGAGCTGCTGGGGTGGCGCCAGGGTAAGGCACGCCTTTCTTGGCCAGCCCGGCGTGAGCCGGAATGTTCTCGGTCTTCCCGGTGAA
>CAXNFT010000164.1:0-5832 GCA_964201255.1 Rhodoferax sp. | reverse complement strand
TCGGGCAGGGGCTCCAGACCCGCCACGCAGCGCAGCAGGCTGGTCTTGCCGCAACCCGAAGGGCCAAACACCACGGCGATGCCGGTCCCGGGCAGGCGCAGGTCGACCTCGAGCGAAAAATCCGCGCGCCGCAGGCAAAGCCGGATGTGACTCTCGGGCCGGCTCACAGCAAGACCCGGCTGCTGCGCCGGCTCAGCAACGACAAGCTCAGCAACACCACAAAGGAAAACACCACCATGCCAGCCGAGAGCCAATGGGCCTGGGCGTACTCGAGCGCCTCCACATGGCCATAGATCTGGGTGGAGACCACCCGGGTCTGCTGGGGAATGTTGCCGCCAATCATCAGCACCACGCCAAACTCGCCAATGGTATGGGCGAAGCTCAGGATCGCCGCAGTCAAAAATCCTGGTCGAGCCAGGGGCAGTGCCACTGAGAAAAAAGCATCGATGGGCCCAGCCCGCAGGGTGGCAGCCACCTCCAGCGGGCGCCGTCCGATGGCCTCAAAAGCATGCTGGATCGGTTGCACCGCAAAGGGCAAGGAATAAATCACCGAGCCCAGCAGCAACCCGCCAAACGTGAACGGCAGCGTGCCCCAACCCATGAACAGGGTGAATTGGCCCAGGGGACCGTTTGGGCCCAGGGCCACCAGCAGGTAAAAGCCCAGCACCGTGGGCGGCAGCACCAGCGGCAGGGCCACGATGGCTGCCACTGGCGCGCGCCAGGCGGAATGGGTTCGGGCCAGCCACCAGGCCACGGGCGTGGCCAGCACCAGCAAGACCAGCGTAGTCAGGCTGGCCAACTCAAGCGTGAGTTGGATCGCGCGCCACGTGGCCAGGTCGAACTCAGGGCTCATAGCCATAAGCCCGCATGATGCCGCGCGCCTTGGCGCCTTGGAGGTAGGCCAGCAGGGCAGCGGCAGCCGGCTTGTCACGCCCGGCATTCAGCAGGACCGCCGCCTGCGTGATCGGCCGGTGCAGATGGGCCGGGACGATCCAGCCAGAGCCATGGCTAAGGCGGCCCTCGGTGTACACCTGTGACAAAGCCAGCAAGCCCAACTCTGCGTTGCCACTGGCGACAAATTGGTAGGCCTGACCGATGTTCTGGCCCTCCACCAGGCGGCCTTGCAGGGTCTGCAGCAGGCCCAGGCTCTGCAGGGTCTCATGCGCTGCTGCGCCATAGGGCGCCAACTTGGGGTTGGCTACCGCCAGTTTCCTGAAACTTCCGGTTTTCAGCACGGCACCATTGGCATCGACCCCAGCCGCCTGTTTGCTCCACAACACCAGACGACCGGTGGCATAGGTGAACCGCGATCCCGGGACCGCCAAAGCGGCCTTCTCCAGTTGCTCTGGCGTGGTGGCGTCAGCGGCTAGCAAGACCTGAAACGGCGCACCGTTTATGGCCTGGGCGTAAAAACTGCCGCTTGAGCCGAAAGCCAGCACCGGCTTGTGGCCGGTGTCCTGCTCGAAGGCCTTGGCAATGGCCTGCATTGGCACCGCAAAATTGGCGGCTACAGCCACACTCACCTCGGCGGCATTCGCGATCACAGCCGCGGCCATGCCCAGCACCCAGCCAAGGCGCTTGAAGCACGGGCCCAGATCAGTTACGCTAGCCAATGTTACTGTTTCGCTATTCGTTTTTTGAATAACGAAGTATAGCCAGCCGTTTGGCCACTCTGTACAAGGCACGACACGCAATGACCGCAATGACAACGCCCCAACTGCTACTGGCCGACGCGCTCGGTCACCCGTCGGGCGACAAACGCATCGACATCCTGCGGCGCATTGGGCAGGTCGGCTCCATTTCAGAGGCGGCTCGGGGTGCTGGCGTCAGCTACCGGGCGGCCTGGCAGGCGCTTGACACGCTCAGCAATCTGGCCGGTCTCCCCTTACTTGAAAAGCTGGTGGGAGGTGCTGGCGGTGGCGGCGCCCGGCTGACCCCGGCGGGCCTGCGCCTGCTGGAGGCAGCCGATCGCCTGGACCAGGCCAGAACCGCGGTACTGGCACAGATCGACGCCAGCCCGGGCCTGGCCGGCGGCCAGTCCGATTTGTCGGCATTAGCGCTGCGCACCAGCATGCGTAACCAGCTGCCGTGCACGGTTCAGGCGCTCAAATCCGATGCAGGCGCCGTTCAGGTCACACTGCGCTTGGCTGGCAGCACCCTGTTGTCAGCCCGCATCACCAGAGAGAGCGCCGAGCTGCTGGACCTGCAGCTCGGAATGCCCGTGTTGGCCCTCTGTAAGGCCACCGCTGTGTCAGTGGCGGCCCATGCTGACCTGGCCGATGGCCGAAATGCCTTGCCGGGTAAGGTGAGCCGAACATCGCGATCAGTCAAAGGCGGCCAGGTGGTCCTGACGCTGGACTCGGGCTTGCAGTTGGTCGGCTTCACGAGCGCCGGGCTCGTTCTCAAGGTGGGTCAGGCGGCCATGGCACTGATTGATGCCTCTGCGCTTGTGGTGGCCGTCACCCGCTGACCACCCAGCCTGGTCCACAGGACCTGGCAAGGCTCACGCGGTCGGCGTGGCCCGCAAGGCACGGCGGTACTGCATGGCCTCTGCCAGGTGACTGACCTGGACGCTGGGTGCGCCGGCCAGATCGGCAATGGTGCGCGCGGCTTTGAGTGCACGGTGCGTACTGCGGGCTGACCAACCCAGACGCGTCGCCGCAACATTGATGAATTTCACGGCGGCATCGTCCAATTGCACATGCAGGTCAATCTCTTGGCCCTGCAGGGCCTGGTTACTTTTGCCCTGCCGTGCCATCGCCACGGCACGTGCCGTCGTGCATCGCTCCCGAATGGCCTGGGTCGACTCCCCGGCAGCCCCTTGCACCAACTCAGCCGGCGCCAATGCAGGCACCTCGATGTGAAGGTCGATGCGGTCGAGCAGCGGGCCGCTAAGTTTGCTCTGGTAACGATTGACCTGATCGGGTGTGCACCGGCAGGCCTTTTGGGTGGCACCCAGGTACCCACAGGGGCAGGGGTTCATGGCACCAATCAGCTGAAAGCGGGCCGGAAACTCGGCACGCCGGGCGGCGCGCGAAATGGTGATGCTGCCGGTCTCCAGCGGCTCACGCAGGGCTTCCAGCGCGGCACGGTGAAACTCAGGCAATTCGTCCAGGAACAGCACCCCGTGGTGAGCCAGCGAGATCTCCCCCGGGCGCGGTGGCGAGCCGCCGCCGACCAGGGCAACTGCGCTCGCCGTGTGGTGCGGACTGCCCGTGGGCCGCTGGCCCCAGCGTGCCAGAGAAAAACGGCCAGCCAGGCTGGCCACCGCCGCACTTTGCAAAGCCTCGTCGGTGGTCATCACGGGCAGCAAGCCAGCAAAGCGCTGAGCCAGCATCGACTTGCCCGAGCCAGGCGGCCCCATCATCAGCAAGCTGTGTCCGCCCGCAGCGGCAATCTCCAGCACCCGCTTGGCGCCTGCCTGTCCCTTCACATCGGCCAGGTCCGGGTACATCACATCCAGATTAGGGAGCGCCGCCGTGACACGGCTCCAACCGGTGCTGGGCTCGGGCGGCGGCTCATCGGGCGACTGCGGCAAGAACTGACGCACCACATCCAACAGGTGCCGGGCGCTGTAAACCTGCGACTGCGGCACCAGCGCCGCTTCTTCGGCGCTGCCTGGCGGCAATACCAGACGGGTCACCACCTGGCCCGAATGCAGCGCCAAGCTCATGGCAAGGGCACCACGGATCGGTCGCAAATCGCCGGATAGCGACAGCTCACCCGCAAATTCATGGCCAGCCAGGCGGCTTGGGTCGAGCTGGCCGCTGGCCGCCAAAATGCCCAGTGCCATCGGCAGGTCAAAGCGGCCAGAATCTTTGGGCAAGTCGGCCGGCGCCAGATTCACTGTGATTCGCTTGTTGTTGGGGAACTCAAGCCCCGAGTTCTGAATGGCGCAGCGCACTCGCTCGCGCGCCTCTTTCACCTCGACATCGGCCAGCCCCACCAGCGTAAAGCTGGGTAAGCCATTGGCCAAATGAACTTCGACCGTGACAGCCGCGGCCTCCAGACCCAGCAGGGCCCGACTTTGCACCAAAGCAAGACTCATGGGTGTTCCTCTCCAAAACAGTGCAATCACGAAGCATGAAGATCGCCACCGCACCAACACGGTGCATATGTTGTTATATACAGTTATCTTAACGCAAACCCCCAGCTAGAGGTGCACAGGCATTGGCCAATGGCGTTACCGATTGAGGGAATGGTGCGGCTGGCACGGTCTATGCATAACGGAGCCGTAACTTAACTTTGCTGGAGCCCTAATTGAACCTGACCACCACTTCCGCCATTGCCTTGAGCACACTGCTCTGCGCCACCTTTGCCAGCACCCAGGCGATGGCCGCGGAACCTGACTACACCCTGGCCTACAACGTCGGCGTCACCACCGATTACCGGTTCCGCAGCATTGCCCAAACCTCCTTCAAGCCCGCAGTGCAAGGCGGCGCTGATTTTTCGCACAAGAGCGGTGCCTACGCAGGCGTCTGGGGCTCCAATGTGAATTGGGTTAAGGACTTTGCTGGCGCCACCGAGGGCTCTCTCGAAGTCGACCTTTATGGCGGCTATAAGGGCGAGCTGATGAAAGGTCTGGGGTTTGACGTCGGCCTCATCGGCTACATCTACCCGTCCAACAACGCCGCGACCAACGCCAACACCACCGAAATCTACGCCGCGCTCACCTATGGCCCGGTGACAGCCAAGTACAGCCGCAGCCTGACCAATTTCGTGGCTAACCTCGACAGCGCCGGCAGCCAGTACCTGGAAGCCGCTGCCACCTTTGATCTCGGCAACGGCTTCTCGGTTACGCCACACGTTGGCCGGCAGATCGTCCCCAACCAGACAAGCTCTGCTGACTACACCGACTTCTCACTGACCGTGAGCAAAGACTTTGGCAACGGCATCGCTGCCTCTCTGGCTTTGGTCACTACAGACGCCAAGGACGGTTTTTACAAAGTTGGCAGCGTCGACAACCTGGGCAAAAACGGCCTGGTTGCCGGCCTCAAATACAGCTTTTGATTCCCACACCACATTAAGAGGAGAGCGCATGAAACTCGTTACCGCCATCATCAAACCCTTCAAGCTCGATGAGGTGTGCGAAGCCCTGTCGGCCATCGGTGTCCAGGGGATCACCGTCACCGAAGTCAAGGGCTTCGGCCGCCAAAAGGGTCACACCGAGCTGTATCGGGGAGCCGAATATGTGGTCGACTTCCTGCCCAAGGTCAAGATTGAAGCCGCCATCGCCGACGAGTTGACGGACCGCGTCATTGAGGCCATCGAAGGCGCCGCCCGCACCGGCAAGATTGGCGACGGCAAGGTGTTCGTCTACAACCTTGAACAGGTGGTCCGCATCCGCACCGGCTAGACCGGCAAGGAAGCCCTTTGAACCCAGCAGACAAGAAAGCCTGACATGAAAAAAATACTTCTCTCCCTGACTCTGGGCCTGAGCCTACTTTTCAGCGGCGCCGTAATGGCGCAAACCACAGCCCCGGCACCCGCTGCTTCTGAGGCCAAAGCTGCCGAAGCGGCGGCGCCGGCCGCCTCGGCTGCTGCTGCCGCACCTGCTGCAGCAGTGCCCGCTGCCGCCGCATCGGCACCAGCGGCCCCGGCACTCGTCCCCAACAAGGGCGACACCGCCTGGATGATGGTCTCCACCCTGCTGGTGATCCTGATGACGGTGCCCGGCCTGGCGCTGTTCTACGGCGGCCTGGTCCGGTCTAAAAACATGCTGTCGGTGCTGATGCAGGTCATGGTGACCTTCTCACTGATTGTGGTGTTGTGGTTCCTCTACGGCTACAGCCTGGCCTTCACCGAGGGTGGCCGATTCTTTGGCGGCTTTGA
>CAXNFT010000163.1:0-5867 GCA_964201255.1 Rhodoferax sp. | reverse complement strand
GCCATGCCCCACACCCGCTGGTTTACCGGCGCACAGGTGAACTATGCGCGCCAGGTCATGCGCCATGTGGCGCCGGCCGCCGCTGCCGGCTTGCCGGCCATCGTCAGCCACAACGAGGATAGCCTGGGCCAGCGCGATGCCAGCGAGCTGTCCTGGCCGCAATTGCAGCAGCAGGTGGCCGCGCTGGCCCTGCACCTGCGCGCGCAAGGGGTGCAGCCCGGTGACCGGGTGGCGGCCTACCTGCCCAACATCCCGGAGGCGATGGTGGCCTTTTTGGCTACCGTCAGCATTGGCGGCGTCTGGAGCATCTGCGCACCCGACATGGGCACACAGGCCGTGTTGGACCGCTTCAAGCAGATCGAGCCGCGGGTACTGATTGCCTGTGACGGCGTGCGCTATGGCGGCCGTGCGCTGGACCGCAGCGCCGTGGTGGCCGAGCTGCTCGCGGCCTTGCCGACGGTTCAGCATGTTCTGGTGCACCGGGCCGGTTTGTCAAACACTACTGAAACAATAGCAAACTATCTAGACCTGGCAAGGGCTACAGCCCGAAATGACCTTGAAGTTGTGCAGTTTGAGCCGCTCTGGTTGCCGTTTGACCACCCGCTGTGGATCGTCTATTCCAGTGGCACCACGGGTCTCCCCAAGCCCATCGTGCACGGCCATGGCGGCACGGTCATCGTGGCGCTGGCGCTCAAGGTGCTGCACAACGACATTGGCAGCAGCTACGCCGCCAACTCGCTGGGCGAGCGCTACCACTGGTACAGCTCCACCGGCTGGGTGATGTGGAACGCCCAGATGAGTGGCCTGCTCAACGGCACCACCTGCTGCATCTACGACGGCAATCCGGCCGGCCGTACCGTGGATGACGCCGGCAACAAGCTAGCACCTGACTGGGGCACGCTATGGCGCTTTGGCGCCGATGTGGGTGCCACCTTTTTCGGCGCCGGCGCGGCCTTCTTTGCCAACTGCCAAAAAGCCGGGCTGGATTTGAGCACCTGCGGCGAGTTGCGCCAGGTGCGCGCCCTGGGCACCACCGGCTCGCCTTTGAGCACGGATGCCCAAAATTGGGGCACCCGCCAGTTCCGCAACATCCATGCCCAACCCCTTGCATCGTCATTCCCGCCTATTTCCCCGTCATTCCCGCGGAGGCGGGAATCCACGCAGTCCTGGATTCCCGCCTCCGCGGGAATGACAGAGCAGGGCAGCGCCGCACACGACGTGGCAAGCGTGGGGGCGCAATTTTCCGCCGGGCCGCCCCAAGGAAAATTAACCCCCTCGGGGGGCAGCGCCGCACAC
Organism: Rhodoferax sp.; assembly: GCA_964201255.1. Classification (GTDB taxonomy): domain Bacteria; phylum Pseudomonadota; class Gammaproteobacteria; order Burkholderiales; family Burkholderiaceae_C; genus Rhodoferax. Next base: position 4,571 of record CAXNFT010000163.1, on the reverse strand, counting down.
GACGTGGCAAGCGTGGGGGCCATATCCCCCGATATATGGTGGTGCAACATCTCCGGCGGCACCGACTTTGCTGGCGCCTTCATTGGCGGCAACCGCGAGTTGCCGCAGGTGCCGGGCGAGATGCAGTGCCGGCTGCTGGGCTGCGCGGTGGAGGCCTGGAACGAGCAGGGTGAGCCGGTCATTGGTGAGGTGGGTGAGCTGGTGTGCAGCCAGCCCATTCCCAGCATGCCCTTGTATTTTTGGGGCGACACCGGCCACCAGCGCTACCTGGCGAGCTACTTTGACATGTACCCCGGCGTCTGGCGCCATGGCGACTGGCTCAAGGTGGGCCCCAATGGCGGCTGCATCATTTACGGCCGGTCTGACGCCACCATCAACCGGCATGGCCTGCGCATGGGCACCAGCGAGCTCTACAGCGCGGTCGAGGCCCTGCCCGAGGTGCTGGACTCGATGGTGGTCGATCTGGAATACCTGGGCCGCGAGAGCTATATGCCGCTGTTTGTCGTGCTACGAGACGGCCTGACGCTGGACGCCGCCCTGCACAAGCGTCTGGTGGACGCCATCAAGACCGCGCTGTCACCGCGTTTTGTGCCCAATGAGATCTTTCAAGTGGCCGAGATCCCGCGTACCCTTTCGGGCAAAAAGCAGGAGCTGCCGATCAAAAAATTACTGCTCGGCCAGCCTCTGGAAAAAGTGGTGAATCGCGAGGCCATGGCTAACCCCGCCTGTCTGGGCTGGTATGTGGCCTTGGCCGCGCGCCGGGTCGGTAGCACGGACAAACCCTGAGAAAGCCTGACAAAAATCATGGCATGAAATTGGCTTGCGTCGCTAGAATAAGTTGACCATTCGGTTAACTTCCCCGGAGCTTTGCTGCATTGTGGTGCGGCGTCCCTTGATGCTTGCATGCCCATGAACCTCTCTGCTGCGCCGCCGGCCTCTTTTGCTGCTACGCCCAGCCACGACCGCCTGGCCGTGCAGGTGCGCCAGGCCAGCGTGGTGTACCAGACCGCCGACACGCCAGTGCATGCGCTCAGCGACATTGACCTTGATATCCGCGAAGGTGAGTTTGTCGCGCTCATAGGGCCGTCGGGCTGTGGCAAGACCACCCTGATGCGGGTGATCGCTGACCTGGAGCGCATCAGCGCTGGCGAGGTGCTGGTTAACGGGGTCAGCCCGCACCAAGCACGGCTGGACCGGGCCTATGGCTATGTGTTCCAGGCTCCGGCGCTGTTTCCGTGGCGCACCGTGCTGGCCAATGTGACCCTGCCGCTGCAGATTCAGGGTCGCGCGCGTGAAGAGTGCCGCCGCATCGCGCTGGAGCAACTGGCCCGCGTTGGCCTCACCGGCTTTGAGGGCAAGTACCCCTGGCAGCTGTCGGGCGGCATGCAGCAGCGGGTGTCGATTGCCCGTGCCCTGTCGTTCGAGCCGCGCATTCTGATGATGGACGAGCCATTTGGTGCGCTCGACGAGATCACCCGCGACCGGCTGAATGAACAGCTGCAGCAGCTGTGGCAGCGCGAACGCCGCACCGTGGTGTTTGTGACCCACTCGATTGCCGAGGCGGCGTACTTGTCGACCCGCATCGTGGTGATGTCGCCCCGCCCGGGGCGCATCGTGCAGGTGATTGACTCCACCCTGCCTGACGAGCGCCACCTGGGGCTGCGCGACAGCCCCGAGTTCATTGCCCTGGCGCACGCGGTTCGGCTGGCGCTGGCCGACGGCCACCATGGCTGACACCCTGCCACTGCCACTGGGCGAGCGGCTTCGGCTGCACGGCCTGCCTGTGGCGACCATGGTTCTGCTGGTGCTGCTGCTCTGGTATGGCGGCGCCTGGACGCTCAATGCGCCGGGCGCGATTGAGCGGGTGTTGCGCGACCAGCCCTGGGGCTGGCAGGACCTGCTGACTGCCACCATGGCCATGGAGCGCCCGGTGTTGCCCGCCCCGCACCAAGTGGCGTTGGATTTCTGGTCTAGCTTGGTGGACTGGCCGCTTGATTCGCCACGCAACCTGCTGTTTCATGTGGCCGTCACGGCTGAGTCCACTCTGTGGGGCTTTGTGCTGGGCAGTCTGCTGGGCCTGCTGCTGGCGGTCTGTATCGTGCATTCGCGCACGCTGGACCGCGCACTGCTGCCATGGATCGTGGCGTCTCAAAGCGTGCCGGTGCTGGCGATTGCGCCGATTGTGTTGGTCATTTTGGGCAGCCTGGGCTTTGCCGGCGTGGCGCCCAAGGCCGTGATCGCGATGTACCTGTGCTTTTTCCCGGTCACAGTGGCCATGGTGCAGGGCCTGCGCTCTCCACTGCGCATCGAGACCGAAATGCTGCACACCTATGCTGCCAGCCGCTGGCAGGCCCTGTGGTTGTTGCGGCTGCCCGCCTCGTTGCCGTTTTTGTTCCCGGCGCTACGGGTGGGTATCGCTGCCGGCTTGGTGGGCGCCATGGTGGCTGAGTTGCCAACCGGCGCGCAGGCCGGCTTGGGCGCACGCCTGCTGACCGGTTCTTACTATGGCAACACGGTGCAGATCTGGTCTGCGTTGTTGATGTCGGCGTTACTTGGCCTGGTGCTGACCAGTGTGGTGGCTGCCCTGGAGCACCTGGCCCTGCGCCAGCGAAGGCAGGCATGACAACCCAGGTCAAATCCGCTGTAGCCATGGTTGGCGCTGCTTTGCTGGGGGCACTGTTGCTGGTGCATCAGCCCGCGGCCCAAGGTGCTGCACCCCCAACGCCGCTGTTTTGGCTGGCCACGTCAGCGCAGGCGCTGCTGGCGGCGCAGTCGGTTCGCAGCTTGGCGGCAATTAACCGCCCACGCTGGATGGGCACGCTGACCGCAGCCCTGTTTGGCTTGTGGTTGCTGTACTTCTGGCAGTTGCTGGTGGTGGTTTTTCAGGTGCCGCGTGTGTTGCTGCCGCCCCCTGTCATGATCTTGCAGTCCATGCTGGAGCACTGGCCGACGCTGTGGCGCGACTTTACCCAGACTGTGCTCAAGGCCGTTGTGCTGGGCTGGGTACTGGGCTCGGCCCTGGGCTTTGGCGTGGCGCTGGCCATAGACCGGCAGCCCTTTTTGCAGCGCGGTCTGCTGCCCTTGGCCTCGCTCACCAGCACCATCCCGCTGGTGGCCGTGGCGCCCATTGCCGTGATGTGGTTTGGCTTTGAGTGGCCATCCAAAGCGGCGGTGGTGGTGTTGATGACGTTTTTCCCTATGCTGGTGTCCACCCTGGCGGGCTTGCAGGCCTCGGGCAAGCTGGAGCGTGAGTTGATGCACAGCTATGCCGCCAGCTACGGTGGCACCCTGCTCGCGTTGCGGCTGCCGGTGGCGCTGCCCTTCATGTTTGGCGCTCTCAAGATCAATGCATCGCTGGCCCTAATTGGTGCCATCGTCGCCGAATTTTTTGGCTCGCCCACCTCGGGCCTGGGCTTTCGCATCTCCACCGAGGCGTCTCGCATGAACATGCCTCTAGTATGGGGTGCGATTGTGGTGGCGGCGGTCACTGGCTCGCTGGCTTACACGCTGCTGCTGCGGCTTGAACGGCGGTTTGCGTTTTGGCACCCCTCGGTGCGCGAGGCCGTGGGCACCTGACATGATGAGCCCTTGTCCCAAAACCCAAGCCGTTTCCCTGTCCCGTACGAGGCTAATCCTGGCCAATTTTTTCTCAACCCCAAGGAGTTTTTGATGACACGTTCTTCCAAGTTCACCCGCAGCCTGTTGGCCGCGGTGCTCGTCGTGTGCGGCGCCACCGCCCACGCGGCCGACAAGGTCACGGTGCAGCTGAAGTGGCTGCCGCAAGCCCAGTTTGCCGGTTACTACGTGGCTCAAAGCAAGGGCTATTACAAGGCCGAAGGCCTGGACGTCACCATCAAGCCGGGTGGCCCCGACATTGCACCGGCCCAGGTGATCGCAGGTAATGGCGCCGATGTGGTGGTGGACTGGATGCCCTCAGCGCTCGCCTCCCGCGAGGCCGGTGTGCCGCTGGTCAACATTGCCCAGGTGTTCAATCAGTCCGGCCTGATGCTGACCTGCAAAAAAGCCAGCGGCGTGGCCAGCCCGAAAGACTTCAAGGGCAAAACCCTGGGCGTCTGGTACGGTGGCAATGAATACCCCTTCCTCAACTGGATGACCAAGCTCGGCTACAAAACCGACTCTGACATCAAGATCCTGAAACAGGGCTTTAATGTCGACCCGCTGCTGCAAAACCAGGCCGCCTGCATCTCGACCATGATCTACAACGAATACTGGCAGGTGGTGGATGCAGGCGTCAAAGAGAGTGACCTGATCACCTTCTTCTATGAAAAAGAAGGCGTGGCCACCCTGGAAGACGGCCTGTACGTGATGGAAGCCAAGCTCAAAGACCCGGCCTTTGTGGCGCGTATGGGCAAGTTCTTGAAGGCCACCCTCAAAGGCTGGAACGACGCTGTCAAAAACCCAGAAGAAGCCGCCAAACTGGTGGTGGCCGCTGACGCTTCGGGCAGCGCCACGCTCAAGGTGCAAAAGCGCCAGATGGAAAACGTGGCCAAGCTGATCACCAATGCCGGCACACCCAAGGTCGGCTACCTGGAGCCCGCCGCCTATGAGCG
>CAXNFT010000162.1:0-5888 GCA_964201255.1 Rhodoferax sp. | reverse complement strand
CGGCCAGCATGGCGTGGCCACCGCCACCATCTGCGCCCGCTATGGCCTGGAGTGCGTGGTGTACATGGGCAGCGAGGACGTCAAACGCCAGAGTCCCAACGTTTACCGCATGAAGCTGCTCGGCGCCACCGTGGTGCCGGTGGAAAGCGGCAGCAAAACACTCAAGGACGCCCTGAACGAGGCCATGCGCGACTGGGTGGCGAATGTGGACAACACTTTCTACATCATCGGCACGGTGGCCGGGCCGCATCCCTACCCGATGATGGTGCGTGATTTTCAGAGCGTGATCGGCAAAGAGTGCCTGGTGCAAATGCCGGAAATACTGGCGCAACAGGGTTGCCGCGGGCCGCAACCCGACGCGGTGATTGCCTGCGTTGGCGGCGGCAGCAACGCCATGGGCATATTCCACCCCTATATTGCCCACGACGGCACCCGCCTGATTGGCGTTGAGGCTGCAGGCGAAGGCATGGATTCGGGTCGCCACTCGGCGTCGCTGCAGCGGGGCAGCCCGGGCGTGCTGCACGGCAACCGTACCTATGTGTTGCAGGACGACAACGGCCAGGTCACAGAGACCCACAGCATCAGTGCCGGGCTGGATTACCCCGGTGTAGGCCCGGAACACGCCTTCCTGAAAGACATCGGCCGCGCCGAATATGTCGGCATCACCGACACCGAAGCCCTGGCGGCCTTCCACTACCTGTGCCGCACCGAGGGCATCATCCCGGCACTGGAATCCAGCCACGCCGTGGCCTACGCCATGCAACTGGCCAAGACCATGCGGCCTGACCAGTCCATCTTGGTCAACCTGTCAGGCCGGGGAGACAAAGACATCGGCACCGTGGCCGACCTCAGCAACGGTGACTTTTACTGCCGGCCCAGCTGCCAGGGCCAGTCGGTTAAGGGTGGCATGCCGCAAATTATCTCCCTGGCTGCCTTGGGAGCCCATGCATGAGCCGAATTGCCAGCACCCTCACCACCTTGAAAGCACAGGGCAAAAAAGCGCTGATCCCCTACGTGACCGCTGGCTACCCCTTTGCCGACGTCACGCCTGAGTTGATGCACGCCATGGTGGCCGGCGGCGCCGACATCATCGAGCTTGGGGTCCCCTTCTCTGACCCTAGCGCAGACGGCCCGGTGATCCAGAAGGCCGGCGACCGTGCACTGGCGCTGGGCATCGGCATGGTGCAGGTGCTGGCCATGGTGCGGGTGTTTCGCCAGACTGACGCAAGCACACCGGTGGTGTTGATGGGCTACGCCAACCCGGTCGAACGCTACAACCAAAAGCATGACCGCCAGGATGGCCATAGCGCATTTGTGCGCGATGCTGCGGCCGCCGGGGTCGATGGCGTGCTGGTGGTGGACTACCCGCCGGAAGAGTGCGAGGGCTTTGCGGCTGAATTAGCCCGCCACGGCCTGGACCTGATCTTTCTGCTGGCACCTACCAGCACCGACGAGCGAATGGCCCAGGTGGCACGGGTGGCCACCGGTTACGTTTACTACGTGTCGCTCAAGGGTGTGACCGGCGCCGGCACCCTGGACACGGCGGCGGTCGAGGCCATGCTGCCACGCATCCGCCAGTTTGTCAGCGTGCCAGTGGGGGTTGGCTTTGGCATCCGCGATGCCGCCACCGCCCGGGCCATCAGCCGGGTGGCCGATGCGGTGGTGATCGGCAGCCGCATCATCCAGTTGCTGGACAGCCAGCCGCGCGAGCAGGTCGGCCCGGTGGCGCAGGCGTTTTTGCGTGAAATCCGGACTGCTTTGGACTCATAATTGTTCCTTGACTGCGGAGTACCCCTATGAGCTGGCTTGAAAAACTGCTTCCCCCGAAGATTCAGCACACCGATCCGGCGGACCGGCGCAGCGTGCCCGAAGGCCTGTGGATCAAATGTCCCAGTTGCGAAACCGTGCTGTACAAGACCGACTTGGAGCACAACCAAAATGTCTGCCCGACCTGCAGCCATCACCACCGCATCGGGGCGCGGGTCCGGCTGAACCTGTTTTTGGACAATGAGGGGCGCTACGAGATCGGGCAGGAGGTGCTGCCGGTGGATGCCCTCAAGTTCAAGGACAGCCGCAAGTACCCGGAACGGCTCAAGGAAGCGCTGGAGAACACCGGCGAGACCGACGCGCTGGTGGTGATGGGCGGCGCTGTGCTGGGCATGGGCGTGGTGGCAGCCTGCTTTGAGTTCGAGTTCATGGGTGGTAGCATGGGCTCGGTGGTGGGTGAGCGATTTGTACGCGGCGTACACACCGCCATCGAGCAAAAAGTACCCTTCATCTGCTTCACCTCCACCGGTGGTGCGCGCATGCAAGAGGGCTTGCTAAGCCTGATGCAAATGGCCAAGACCAACGCTTCGCTGACGCGGCTGGCCAAAAAAGGCCTGCCCTACATCAGTGTGCTGACCGACCCCACCATGGGGGGCGTCAGCGCTGGTTTTGCGTTCCTGGGCGATGTGGTGGTCGCCGAGCCCAAGGCCTTGATCGGCTTTGCCGGCCCGCGCGTGATCGAGTCGACGGTGCGCGTGACCCTGCCTGAGGGCTTCCAGCGGTCTGAGTTCCTGCAAACCAAGGGGGCGATCGACTTCATCTGCGACCGGCGTGAACTGCGCAAAACCCTGGCCAGCACCCTAGCCATGCTGCAGCGCCAGCCCGCCGATGCCGTCGGTTGATCAGACGGTCAGCAATATCAGGCCCTGCAGGTGGCCCAGCACAATGGCAGCCACCTGCAGCAAGACCAGCAGCGCCAAAGGCGACAGGTCAACACCACCGACCAGCGGCACCAGGCGCCGAATCGGCGTTAGCGGCGGTGCACAAAGGCGCTCCACCACGTCTGCCATGACGGACGCTGTCTGCACCCAGGACAGGACGGCGTAGACAATCAGCAGCCCGGTCAAGCCCGAAATCGCCAAACGCACCACCCCAAACCCGGCCAGGATAGGCACAGCAAACAGGCCATCGTCAGCACCGGCGAGCAGCCATAACACCATGAACTGCGCCAACTGCAACAGGTACGCCGCCGCCAAACTGGCTGTGTCCAATCCGCCCACCGCAGGCAGCAACCGACGCAAGGGCAGCACCAGCCAGTCGGTCAGGGCGAACACAAAACGACCCAGCGGATTGCCCGAGCGCGCTGACATGGGGATGCGCTGGTGCTGCATGTACAAACGCAGCAGGCAGCTGCCGCCCACCACGCCGGTCACCACTTCGAGCAGCAGGGAAATGATCTGATAGAGCATGATTGGCTTGGGTAAAACTGTCCGAATCATAGCGACCCGGCGCCAGCCAACTAAAATCAACGGTTGTCCCACCGCCCCATGCGAGCACCAGCCCCATGTCTGAACCCACGACCCCCGCCCCCGTCCACGACGAGAACCAGCTCATGCTGGAGCGGCGTGACAAACTCAAAGCCATCCGGGCGCAACAGGCGCAGGGCCAGGGCGTAGCCTTCCCCAACGACTTCAAGCCGACCGACCGTGCCGACGCGCTGTTTGCAGCGCACGCCGGCCAGACACCCGAGGGCTTGCTGGCCCAGGGCAGCGTGGCCAAGGTGGCAGGTCGCATGATGCTCAAGCGGGTGATGGGCAAGGCCAGCTTTTGCACGCTGCAAGACAGCACCGGCCGCATCCAGATCTACGTCAAGGGCGAAGACGTGGGTGAGGCGGTGTATGCCAGCTTCAAACACTGGGACCTGGGCGACATCGTGGCAGCCGTTGGCACGATGTTCAAGACCAAGACCGGCGAGCTGTCGATCCACGCCACCCAGGTGCGCCTGCTGACCAAAAGCCTGCGCCCCATGCCCGACAAGTTCCACGGCATTGCCGACCAGGAGGTCAAATACCGCCAGCGCTATGTCGACCTGATGATGGACGAGACGGCGCGCCAGCGCTTCACCGCGCGCAGCAAGGCTGTGAGCGGCATCCGCGAGTTCATGGTGGCGCACAACTTCCTGGAAGTCGAGACGCCCATGCTGCACCCGATCCCGGGCGGCGCCAACGCCCGGCCCTTTACCACTCACCATAACGCGCTGGACCAGCAAATGTTTTTGCGCATCGCGCCTGAGCTGTACCTCAAGCGGTTGATCGTGGGTGGCTTCGAGCGGGTGTTCGAGATCAACCGCAACTTCCGCAATGAAGGCATCTCTGTCCGGCACAACCCCGAGTTCACCATGATGGAGTTCTACGCGGCCTACTGGGACTACCAGGACCTGATGACCTTCACTGAAAGCCTGGTGCGCGACGCCGCGCGCAAGGCAGCGGGCACACTGCAACTCAGTTACGACGGTAAGGCGGTAGACCTGTCCCAGCCCTTTGAGCGGCTCACTATCCGTGAAGGCATCGTCAAGTACACCGAAGCGGCAGGGGCGCTGGACGATGGCAGTGGACTGCGGGTCGACAATCCGGCCTGGCTGATCAACGCTTTACGCAAGCTGGGCCTGTCGGAGGCCAAACACAATCTCTCGGGCCGTTCGCTGGCCAGCCTGCAGGTGCTGTACTTTGAAGAAACCGTGGAAGATAAGCTGTGGCAGCCGACCTTTATTTGCGAGCACCCTGTTGAGATCTCACCGCTGGCGCGTGAGAGCGACCACAAACCCGGCGTGACCGAGCGCTTTGAGCTCTACATCACCGGGCGCGAGTTCGGCAACGGGTTTTCCGAGCTGAACGATGCCGAGGAACAGGCTGCGCGCTTCCATGCCCAGGTCGAAGCCAAGGACAGCGGGGATGACGAGGCCATGTACTTCGACCACGACTTTGTGCGGGCGCTCGAGTACGGCATGCCACCCACCGGCGGCTGCGGTATCGGCATCGACCGGCTGATGATGCTGCTGACCGACAGCCCCAGCATCCGCGACGTGATTTTGTTCCCCGCCCTGCGCCGCGAAGGCGGACACTGAGCCGACGTTGAAGTACCTGGGCCACTATGCCCCTGAGTTGCAGTCGCGGGTGACGGGGCTGCTGAGCAAGGGGGAGCTTGGCGCCTGGCTGCTGGCCCGTTACCCAAAAGGCCACGGCCTGCGCACAGACCGCGCGCTGTACGGCTACATCCAGGGTCTGAAAACCGAGTTTTTGCGCGGTGCAGAGCCGCTGAGCCGGGCCTGCTTTGACAGCAAACTGCACACCGTGGCACACGCCCTGGGCACCCACACCACGGTATCGCGGGTACAGGGCTCGCGCCTCAAAGCCAAACGCGAAATCCGCGTCTCGGCGCTGTTCAAGGACACGCCACTGCCCTTTTTAACCATGATCGCGGTGCACGAATTGGCCCACTTCAAGGAACGCGAGCACAACCGCGCGTTCTACCAACTGTGCGCCTACATGGCCCCGGACTACCACCAGCTTGAATTTGATCTGCGGGTCTACCTGACCCATCTGGAAGCTGGTGGTGCCAAGCTGTGGGCGGCGCAGGGTGCGGATGGGTGTTCAACGGACTGATTTTGGGATCGCGCCGGTTTAGTTGATGGTCTTGGACAAGGCGCTGAGGACCGTTGTTGGCGAGCTGCTGGGACCGCCCAGGTGCCGCCGCTCGTGTCCCTCCGCCCTGCGGGCTCCTTCCTTGACCTCGCCACGACACCCAGGCAGCCCCACCAGCCAGCGAGGCAGTTGGTTCACCCAGCTCATGAGACAGTACACCCCTCTACGGATGAACCTGTGCAGTGCGCTCGAACCACATGCCCAGATCAGGGTGGTGGGGCGTTCGGCGCAGCGGCATCAAGGAGGAGCCCGCAGGGCGGGGTACAGCTGCGGAGCCGAATGCCCCGCCGCCCTGATCCCAAAAGTCAGCGCCAGAGCTCAGCCACCCGACCGCTTGACCACGTACCCCTGCGCCACCAAGGCCGCCATCACGCGTTCCACATGGTCACCCTGCACCTCAATCACACCGTCCTTAACGGT
>CAXNFT010000161.1:0-5901 GCA_964201255.1 Rhodoferax sp. | reverse complement strand
TCGTGCACGTGCAGGCTGACGGTGTCCACCGCAAAGCTGGTGCGCTCGGCCTTGCCGGCCCATTGCAGCACGGGGTCGAGGTGGGGGTCGTAGGCGTAGGTGGTTTTGGCTTGCTCGGGGTCGCTGGCGGTGTTCACCAGGCCCACCTCGGGGTTGTTTTTGCGCCGGTCGGCATGGCGGTAGGCCAGCACCTGGGCGTCGCCGCTGGCGGCGGGCTGGGGTGGTGTGGCGCCGGCTGCCTTGGCGCGGGTGGCCGCGCGCTTAGCGGCTGGTGCTGTGGAGTTGGCGGCGGGCACGGGTGGCACAGCTGGGGCCTGCAGCGCAAAGTCGGGCCGGTCGGCGCCGGTGGCGCGGGCGGTGGCGCCGCCCCGGCCCCGGCCCTTGACGGCCTGCCCTGTGGCCAACAGCGCTTCGCGGGCGGCCTGAAAGTCTTCCTGAGTAACCGGGCCCAGGCCTGCTGCCTGGCAGGCGGCGCTGAACTGGTTGAAGAGCGCGCCATTGCCCACGGCGCTGTGGTCGGCGGGCAGCAGTTGCAGCAGCAGGGCCGTCAATGGCGTGTTTGCCTGGTTGGGGTCACTGGCTTTGTTCATGGGCGGGCCTCCCGGCAAGAATGTTTGCCCTAGAGGTTACATCATGCAGCAGCGCGCGCAAGGGCTACACCGGCAGGGCTGCAACGGTCCGTACGCAAGGCGACTCATCGCAGTGCGGGGTCAGGATTGAAACTGTATGCCGTACAGTGCACCAATGACCCCTGCTGCCTTTTCACTCCGGCAAATCGCCCTCACCGCCTTCGGGCCCTCCCTGCTGTTTGGACTGGGCGAGGGTGCCATCCTGCCGGTCATCCCGCTCACCGCGCGAGCGATGGGCGCCTCGGTGCCGGTGACAGCCCTGCTGGTGGGCCTGATCGGCATAGGTTCGCTGCTGAGCAATATCCCGGCGTCGATGATCACGATGCGCCATGGGGAGCGCTGGGCCATTGTTGCTGGCGCAATTTGGTGCGCAGTGGCCATGGCGCTGTGTGGGTGGTCGGGCAACCTTGGGGTGTTTGCCATGGGCTGCTTCATGATCGGCATGTCACAGGCCATTTTTTCCCTTGCGCGGCAGAGTTACCTCACCGAGGTCGTCCCGGTCGAATACCGGGCCAGGGTCATGTCCACGTTGGGTGGCTCCATGCGCATTGGCATGTTCATCGGCCCCTTTGTTGCCGCAGCAGCCATTCACTTCTACGGCCTGGCTGGCGCTTACGGCGTCGGCATGGCCGCGCTTGTGGCTTCTGGCGTCTTGGCCGCACGGCTGCCCGATCTGAGTCTGCACGCCGTCGATAAGTACTCAAATACCACTGGCGACAAGCCCAGAACTTTGACGATTCTCACGACGCTTCGGGACAATCGGCATGTCTTCGTCACGCTTGGCTTGGGCATGTTGTTGGTCAGCGCGGTGCGGACCACCAGGCAAACCGTCATCCCGCTCTGGGCCGATCACCTTGCGCTAGACGCCGCAGTGACGGCCGTGATTTACGGTCTGGCGAGCGGCGTCGAAATGTTGCTTTTTTACCCGGCTGGCAAAGTCATGGACCAGATGGGTCGACGTTGGGTGGTGGTGCCGTCATTGGTCATCATGGGTGGCGGTCTGCTAGCGCTGCCACACACGTACAACGCACAGACTCTGCTGTTGGTGGCCATGGCCATTGCATTTGGTAACGGTATCGGTTCGGGAATGATGATGACGCTCGGGGCAGATCATTCGCCGCGCCACGGGCGTGCGCATTTCCTGGGGCTATGGCGCCTGATGGCGGACGTCGGAGCCTCGTGCGGGCCGGTATTGCTGTCGCTGCTGGCAGCCACGTTGACGCTGGGCGCGGGTATCGCGGTGACCGGCGTTATGTCGTTCCTCGCAGCGGGGCAGTTGGCCTACTGGATTCCGCGGGCTCAGGCGCGCGCCGGCGAATCAGAGCGCCGCTAAGGGTCCACAGCGCCCTCAAGCCCCCGGGTTGTCCCAAAGGTTACATCTGGCGGTGACGCCTTTAACGGCGCCCGGGTAAGCTGGTACTCCCAGTGCAAATTCTTATTTTTAAGGGACAAACCATGTTCAAACACGCCATCATCACGGGGCTGACCGCCCTGTTGGCCCTCTCAGGCGCCGTCCAGGCGCAAGACAACCGCATCGACACCATCCGCTCCGACGCGCCCGAGCTGGCCCCCTACGGCAAGCTGAATGTGGGAGTCAAAACCCTCAAACTGGTCAACCCTGGGCAGCAGGACATCGTCAAGTTCAAGGCCGGCCAGCCCATGCCCATGTATGACCGGCCGCTGACGGTAGAGGTCTGGTACCCCGCCAAGCTGGCGGCGGGCCAGGCGCCAGCCGGGCAGTACAAGGTGCTCCCGCGTGACGGCAAGACCGAAGTCACGTTGGTCGGCCGCGCCGTGCGTGACGCCCAACCCGATGTCAGCACCGGCCCTTACCCGCTGCTGATCATCTCGCACGGCTACCCGGGCAACCGCTTTCTGATGAGCCACTTGGGCGAAAACTTGGCCAGCAAGGGCTATGTAGTGGCCTCGATCGACCACACCGACAGCACCTACGACAACCAGACCGCTTTTGGCAGCACCCTGCTCAACCGGCCCCTTGACCAGCTGTTTGTGCTCAATGAAATGGCACGCTTGGGTGCCAATGACCCGGCCGGCACGCTCAAAGGCATGGTCAATGCAGACCAAACTGGCTTGATCGGTTACTCCATGGGCGGTTACGGCGTGGTCAACACCATTGGTGGCGGTTTTACCCCAGCCAGCGTGGGCTTCAGTTGGGGCACGCCTAACGGCGCCTTGGCCGTACGTCAGGCTGGCAACCCAGCCCATGCCGCGTCCATCGACCCGCGCGTCAAAGCGGCCGTGGCCTTTGCCCCCTGGGGCTGGAACGCAGGTTTCTGGGACGCCGCTGGTCTGGCCAGCATCAAGACGCCGGTGTTTTTTGTGGCTGGCAGCGTGGACAGCACCTCGGGTTACGCGCCTGGCGTGCGCAACATTTATGAGGGCAGCGTTAACGCGCCGCGCTACCTGCTGACTTTTGAAAACGCCGGCCACAATGCGGCTGCGCCCATGCCCGCCCCCAAAGAAATGCAGTCACTCAAATGTGGCGATGGCTCCTGGGGCTGCGGCGAGCATTACACCGATGCGGTGTGGGACAACGTTCGCATGAACAATATTGCGCAGCACTTTGTCACCGCCTTTCTGGCCAAGCACCTCAAGAGCGACGCCACTATGGACAGTTACCTGAGCCTGGTAGAGAACGCGCAAGATGGCAAATGGTCGGCCGAGGCCAACGGCACGCTGAAAAGCGACCACAGCTACTGGAAAGGTTTTCGCCGCAGTACCGCCGTGGGCCTGAAGCTGGAGCAGCGCAAGCCCTAAAGCTCGGTCAGGCGCGGTCAGGGGGTCAGGGGCGCTCAGGGTCGTTTAACGCCCCCCGACCGACACCTGGCCAAACACCGATTGCGCCTCGCGCGGCAGGCAACGCCAGTAGGCCGAGGTGGCCGTCACGGTGCCGCCCAACGCAGCGGCGGCCTGCCAGCCCCAGCGTGGCTGGTACAAAAAGGCCCGAGCCAGCGCAATCAGGTCGGCATCGCCGGCTTGCAGGATGGCTTCGGCCTGTGCGGCCTCGGTAATCATCCCAACCGCGGTGGTCACCATGCCGCTGTTTTGGCGGATGGCCCGTGCAAACGGTACCTGGTAGCCGGCGCCGAGCGCAATTTTTTGTTGCGGCGACACGCCGCCTGACGACACGTGGATGAAGTCGCAACCCGCGGCCTTCAGGCGCTGTGCCAACTCGCTGCTTTGTGTCAGGTCCCAGCCGCCTTCAATCCAGTCTGAGGCAGAAATGCGAATGCCGAGCACGCCGTCAAAGGCCTGACGCACGGCGGTAAACAGCTCCAGTGGAAAACGGATGCGGTTCTCAAAACTGCCGCCGTAGGCATCGTTGCGCTGGTTGGCAATGGGTGACATGAACTCGTGCAGCAGGTAGCCGTGGGCGGCGTGCAGTTCGACCGCCTCAATGCCCATGGCCGCCGAGCGCTGGGCGGCGGTCACAAATGCCGTGCGAATGTTGGCCATGGCCTCAAGGCTTAGCTCTGTCGGTGGCGGCTCGCTGGGCAATTGAGGCAGGGCCGAAGGGCCAGCGGTTTGCCAACCACCCTGGGCCGGGCTGAGCAACTGCCCACCCTGCCAGGGTACGGCGCTGGAGGCCTTGCGGCCGGCGTGCGCCAGCTGAATACAAATTGGGGTCGGCGGCGCCAGACGGCGCGCCCGCTGTAGGGTGTCGGCCAGCGCGGCTTCGGTATGTTCGTCCCAAAGCCCCAGGCAGGCTGGCGTGATGCGGCCTTCAGGCAGCACCGCCGTGGCCTCGATGGTGAACAGCCCGGCGCCGCTGTTGAGCAGGTTGCCCCAGTGCATCAGGTGCCAGTCGGTGGCGGCGCCATCCTGCGCCGAGTATTGGCACATGGGGGCCACCACGATGCGGTTAGGCAGGGTCAGGCCGCCGCGAGGCGAGGGTAGGTGTAGGGGGGAAAAGAGCAGGCTCATGGCAAATCTAGAGTGGTCAAGCGGCAGGCTGCCGTGGAGGCTGCACTGTATCCTAAGCAGCTGGCTCAATGCAGCCGCTCCAGCAGACTCACGTAGTGCGTCACGGCGGCTCCACCCATGTTGAAAACGCCCACAAGTTCAGCCCCTGGCACCTGGATGCCGCCGGCGCTGCCGTGGAGCTGCATGCAAGCCAGTACATGCATGGACACTCCGGTAGCGCCTATGGGGTGCCCCTTGGCCTTCAGGCCGCCAGAGGGGTTGACAGGCAAGCGCCCGCTCATTTCGGTCCAACCCTCCATGATCGCGCGCGCACCCTGTCCAGGTGCGGTCAGGCCCATGGCCTCGTACTCCATCAGTTCAGCCACGGTGAAGCAGTCATGCGTCTCGACCAGGCTGAGGTCATCCAAGGTCGCGCCGGCGGAGCTCAGCGCTTGCCTCCAGGCCTCGGCGCAGCCGTCAAAGGCGCTCAGATCGCGCCGGCTCATCGGCTTGAAGTCATTGACATGGGCGGTGCCGCGCAGACGGATGGCTTTGCCCATGCCCCGTGCCGTGTCGGCGTCGGTCAATATCACGGCCGCAGCGCCGTCGGATACGGCTGAGCAGTCGCTGCGCTTGAGTGGTGGCGCCACCCACGGGTTGCGGTCGGAAACTTCTCGGCAGAAGTCGTAGCCCAGGTCTTTTCGAAACTGGGCATAGGGGTTGTTCACGCCATTTCGGTGGTTCTTGGCGGCAATGCGCGCCAGTGCGTCACTCTGGTCACCATAGCGGTTGAAGTACTGGTTGGCGATGTCGGCGAAGATGCCGGCAAAGCCCCCTGGTACTTCGCCTTCTTCCTTGATGTAGGCGGCGCCGGTCAGAATATCGGCCACCTGCGGGCCGCGGACTTCGGTCATTTTTTCAGCGCCGATGACCAGCACGATTCGTCCCTTGTGCGCAGCAATGCAGTTGATCCCTTGGTACAAAGCGGCGGATCCCGTGGCACAGGCGTTTTCTACCCTGGTCGAAGGTGTGAAGCGCATGGCCTCGGCCACCTGCAGCGGCAGTGAGGACAGGAAGCGCTCGCGTACGAAGCCTTCTCCGAAATGGCCGAGGTAGATCTCGTCGATGTCGCCAGGCGAGATGCCGGCGTCGGCGATCGCTTCACGCGTGACGCGGGTGATCAGCGACTCGATATCTTCGCCCTCGAGTTTGCCAAAGGGTGTGTGGGCCCAGCCGACGATGCAAGCACTCATGAAATCTCCTTGGTGAGGTGATGGGTGGTGGTCTCAGACCACCTTGCAGGTCATGCCGCCGTCCACGGGCAGCAGCACACCGGTGATGTATTTCG
>CAXNFT010000160.1:0-5941 GCA_964201255.1 Rhodoferax sp. | reverse complement strand
ACGTCGTCAGCGCCGAAGGGCGAGCCGTCATGGAACTTGACGCCGGGACGCAGCTTGAATTCCCATGTGGTGGGGTCCACCGTGCGCCAGCTCAGCGCCAGCCGAGGCTTAACGCCGCCACTGTTGTCAAAGGCAGTCAGCTGCTCATACAGCATCTCGTGCGAAGAGCCGGTGGCGAAGGCATTGAAGAAATGCGGGTCGAGCGTATTGACCTCGAGCTTGGTGCCCAGCGTCAGGTTTTGCGCCACGGCGACGGCACCTAAAGACGCCAACATGAGCGAGCCGACCAGAGCTCGTAACCATTTTCTTGCTATACGCATTCACTGCTCCTTTTGATATTTTTACTATAGTAGCATGGGCTTTTTTGAGAGCATGATATGAACCTAACCAGCGCGCAACCTGCTGCATTGACCCGATCCCCGCGTGTCGCTGTGGGGGCTTTCATGCTCGAAAGCAATTCGCACGCGCCGGTCGCCACGCGTGAAGAGTTCGCCGCCAAGTATTACCTGTGCGATGCAGCGTTTGAACACGACTGGCGCCAAGCTGCTCCGCATGCGCCGGCAACGGTGCGCGGCTTTATCGCATCAATGGACGCCGCTGGCCCCTGGCAGGCCGTGCCCTTACTGGGGGCGGACGCTGGTGCCAGCGGCTGCATCGATCAGGACTTCTTTGAGGAGGTGCTTGAGGGTCTGTGCGAGCGGCTCGCCGCTGCAGGGCCAGTTGACGCAGTATTTTTGTCGCTGCATGGGGCCGCCATCGCCACCGCTGAGGTCGACCCAGAGGGCCTTTTGCTTGAGCGGGTGCGAGCCATCGTCGGCCCGGGCGTACCCGTGATCGGCACCCTAGATCTGCACGGCAACATCGTCAAGCGCATGGTTGCCAACGCCGACGTGCTGATCTCGTACCGGACAAACCCGCATGTGGACTGTGCCGCGCGCGGTGCCGACGCAGCTGCGGTGCTGCGCGAGATGGTGGGCGGTATGCGCAGCGCGGCGGCCTTCGTCAAGCTGCCGATGACGCCGCCGTCGGTCACCCAGAACACCGCCAGCGGTCCCTACGCCGATTTGATCGCCTACGGACAAAGCCGGATCGACGCTGATGTCATTGATGTGTCGATCCTTTCGGGGTTCACGCTGGGTGACACCCCGCGCAATGGCATGTCTGTGATCGTGAGCACCCGCGGCCAACCCGGCAAGGGGCGAGCAATTGCCCGCGACATCGCGCTCAAGGCATGGTCTGAGCGCACACGCTGGTTGCCCCGGCTGACTAGCCTGGACGACGCGACGGCCATGGCCTTGGCCTGCAATGCCGATGCCGCACGTGCCCCCTTACTTTTCGCCGACGTGGCCGACAATGCCGGCGGTGGGGGACGCGCCAACACCGTTTGGATCCTGAAGGCTTTTGTGCAGGCCGGTGTGCAGGACGCTCTTCTCGGCCTGTTTGTCGACCCCGCACTGGCCGAGGAAGCGCACCAGCGCGGTACAGGGGCTTCCTGGAGCGCGCTGTTCAACCGCGACGAGAAGCACCCGCTGTCGGGCCGCATGGAGCACCTGGTCACGGTGCTGGCTCTGCATGATGGCAACTGCGTCGGACGCCGTGGGGTTGCCCAGGGTCAGTCACTCATGCTCGGTCGCAGCGCGCTGCTGCAGGTGGGCGGCGTGCGCGTCGTGGTGGTGACAAACCGCCACCAGTGCAAGGACCCGGTCTTTTTTGAGATCTTCGGCATCGACATTGCTCAGGCGCGCTGCGTAGTCGTCAAATCACGCGGGCATTTCCGTGCCGGCTTCGACCAGCTATTCCCCGATGAGCACATTATCGAGGTCGACGTACCGGGTCTGACCACACCGGTGCTCGGCCAGGTACCCTGGCGTCACATGCCGAGGCCGATGTACCCGTTGGACCCAGACATGAGTTGGGCGCCTGAACCGCTTTGAGCCCAGCTCGGACCGGTTTGCGGCTGATCATGGACCGGCTTAGACACGCCTCTGACTCAGGCACTCAAACCACATTGATTTCCAGCAAGGGCCGCTGCGCAATCACACGCGCCCAACCCATTGCCGAAAGGTCTAAGGTGCGGTAATCGCCAAAGGTGACCAATTCAGACAGGGCCCGCCCCACGGCGGCAGACTGCTGCATACCGTGACCGCTGAACCCATTTGCGAAAAGCAGGTTATCCACTTCAGGGTGCGCGCCCAGAATCACGTTGTGGTCCAGCGTATTGACGTCATAGTGGCCAGCCCACGCATTTTGCACACGGGCAGCCTCGAAGCCGGGCACGCGGGCGGCCAGCGTGGGCCACAGCACGTCATCGAACAGGCCGTGTTGTACCTCGAAGTCAAAGCATTCCGGGTCTTGGTCATCGGGCGGTGAAATGCCGCAAATGAAACCACTGCCTTCGGGCCTGAAATAGGCGCCACTCGGGTCGATCACCAGGGGGCATTGGCTGACCTCCGCCGGCGTCGAGAAGAAGAATACGCAGCGTTTGCGTGATTGCACGGGCAAGAATATGCCGGCGCTTTGCGCCAGTGCTGGCGCACCCGTCCCGGCCGCATTGATCACCATGCCACAGTTCACCATGGCGCCGTCCGACAAAGTTACTGCTGTAATCGCCCGGCCGGCACGCTGCACCGCCGTCACCTGCGCCTGTTGGTACTCAGCGCCCAGCGACACGGCCTTGCGCCGAAAAGCCTGCATCAGGCCATAGGCATCCAGCCAGCCTTCGCCAGACAGGCCCAAGGAGCCGGCACTCAGATCAGCCGTGTTCAGCCAGGGGAAACGCACCTGCAATTGCGCGGGCGCCAGCAAAGCCACATCAACCCCCAGACTGCGTTGTACGCGGTGGTTGGCTTCCAGCACATCGCGCCCTGCCGGCGTGGCCAGGAACAAATATCCGCCCTCATGGAAGCCCACATCAGGCACCTCACCGTCCACCGCCAAGAAGTCACCGATGTTCTGGATGAAATGGCTCCCAAACTGCGACATGCGTATGTTCTCCGGCGTGGAAAACTGATGCCTTATGGACGCCGCCGAGCGTGCAGTGGCAGAGTGTTCGTAGCTGAAATCCTTCTCGACCACCAGCACCGAACCCTTGAAACCGGTCTGTGCGCGCAAAAAGTAAGCTGCCGCACTACCGACCACCGCACCACCGACAATCACCACATCCACATATTTCATCTGTTCACCATGCAGTTCATTGCCAAAGAAGATGTCGAACGACTCGCCCCGTATGGTCCCTTGATTGAGGCGCTGGCCAAGGGTTTACGCGAGCCGATTGAGTCGCCGCCACGCAGCCATTTCAACCCCAACCACGACGCCAGCGCGGTGCTGATCATGCCAGCCTGGAAACCGCATCAGGTCATGGGCACCAAGATTGTGTCGATTTGGCCCGAGAATAATTCACGTGGCCAATCGGCGGTGTCGGCGATTTATGTCGTCACCTCGTGCAAAGACGGTACCCCGCTGGCGGTGATCGATGGCACTGAACTGACGCTGCGTCGCACTGCCGCTGCAGCAGCCTTGGCGGCACGCTCTTTGGCCCGCCCCAACAGCCGACGGCTGGCGGTTCTGGGAACAGGCGCACTGTCGGCGCACATGGCCATGGCCCACCACAGCGTGTTTACCCTGTCGGAGGTCACGGTATGGGGACGCCAATTGGAAAAGGCACAGCGCGTCGTTGCGAGCCTGGCTCAGGTGGGCATCGCCGCCCAAGCCACAACCGACCTGCAGCTTGCGCTGGCAAACGCAGACATCGTCGCCGCCGCCACGACGGCAAGCACGCCTTTTATCCCCAGCGCCTGGGTCAAGGCTGGGACCCACCTGGGGCTGATCGGTGCCTTTACAGCGAATATGGCCGAGGCGGAACTTCAACTGCTGCCCCGGGCCCGGCTGTTCGCGGACAACCGTGCAGCGGTGCTTGAAAAAGGCGGTGAGGTCGTTCAAGCACTGCGCGCCGGCCTGATTTCGGCGCAAGATGTGCTGGCCGAGCTCTCGGAGTTGGTGGCATCGCCTGCGCTGATCGACGGCCGTCGCGCAGAGTCAGACATCACGGTGTTCAAGTCGGTGGGCTTTGCCGCGCTGGACCTGATCGCTGCCGAGCATGTGCTTTATTGTCAATGATCAACGTGTTTTGTTGACAATCCTTGGCCGCCTCAATCACAATCGCACTCTGATAAGACCACTGTTTTGGCAGCCTCAAGAATAAGCACCTAACCCAAAGGATCCCCATGAGCTTCGACCCGCGCCAAGCCAATCTCAACAAGAGTTTTCGCCAGGCACTAACTCCCGGAGCAGGCCACGTTATGCCCGGTGCTGCCAATGCTTTGGCGGCACGCGTGATAGAAGCCACGGGCCACAGCATGCTGATGGTCAGCGGCGCAGCGGTTGCCAACACCTACCTTGGCGTACCTGACATCGGGCTGGTATCGCTGAGCGAGCTCGCGGGTCATGTCGGGGCGATTAGAGACGCCGTCAACATCCCGATCTTGATCGACGGTGACACTGGGTTCGGCAACGCCATCAGCGTGATCCACACCATTCGCGTGCTCGAGCGCGCTGGCGCCAACGCCATCATGCTGGAGGACCAAACCTTTCCCAAGCGCTGCGGGCATTTCGAAGGAAAAGACGTCATCAGCAAGGCCGAGATGGTGCAAAAAATCAAAGCAGCCGTTGACACCCGGGCCGACGACAACATGATGATCCTGGCCCGCACTGATTCGCGCGCGGTAGAGGGCCTGGAGGCTGCGCTGGACCGGGCCCGCGCCTACCAGGAGGCTGGTGCTGACTTCCTGTTCATTGAGGCGCCCTTGTCCAACGACGAGCTCGCGGCGATCCCGCGCGAATTACCCGGAATTCACATCTGCAACATGGTGGTTGGCGGCAAGACTCCCTTGCTTTCGCGCCAGGAATTAGCCGACCTGGGCTACTCGGTCATCGTCTACGCCAACGTCGCCCTGCAGGCCTCCATGATGGCGATGCAGCGAACCTTGCAGCATCTCCACGACCAGGGGTCAATCGCAGGGGTCGAAGACCAGTTGATGATGTTCAAGGAACGTCAACAGATGGTCGACGCCGACCATTTCAACGCGCTCGCGCAGCGCTACGGCACCCGTTCGGTGTGACGCCCCGTGTCAGCACCTCAAAGCTATTTTGACAAGGTCTGGCAAGACCACGTGATCGCCACCGTTGGCGAGGATCAAGTGCTGCTGCAAATCGACCGGCTTGTCTTGCACGAGCTCAGCGGCAGCCAGGCGGTGCGAGCGCTGGCCGAGCATGGCCGCCAACCCGACAGTCGCGGACAAGTGTTCACCGTGATCGAGCACCTGATCTCGACCCGACCGGGACGTGGACCGACAGAGTCCGTGTCTGCCAGCGGGGCTGCCATGATCGACGGCACCCGCCGCGCTTCGCGAGACTACGGGTTTCATTTCATCGACTACGACGACGAACGCCAGGGCATCGCCCATGTCGTCGCACCAGAGCTTGGCATTGCCTTGCCGGGGACCACACTGGTGTGCTGCGATAGCCACACCTGCACCG
This sequence comes from Rhodoferax sp., assembly GCA_964201255.1. Classification (GTDB taxonomy): domain Bacteria; phylum Pseudomonadota; class Gammaproteobacteria; order Burkholderiales; family Burkholderiaceae_C; genus Rhodoferax. The sequence goes on along the minus strand of CAXNFT010000160.1, from coordinate 406 downwards.
TTGGGGGCGTCGGCGCGCTGGCTTGGGGAATAGGTGCCAGCGAGGCTGAGCATGTGCTGGCCACCCAGACACTGGCACAAGCCAAGCCCAAGACCATGCGCGTGCGTTTCGAGGGCAGCCTGCCCAACGGGGTGTATGCCAAGGACCTGGTGCTGGCGCTGATCGGCCAGTTGGGCGCCAATGGCGGCATTGGCTACGCGGTAGAGTTTGCCGGCGACGTGATCCGAAAAATGCCGATTGAAGGCAGATTAACCCTATGCAATATGTCGGTCGAGTTTTCGGCCAAGTATGGTTTCGTGGCACCGGATGAAGTTACTTTTTCGTACCTGAAGGGTCGCTCTTATGCGCCGCAGGGTGAAGCGTGGGATGCCGCCGTCGCCTATTGGACATCGCTACGCAGTGATGA
>CAXNFT010000159.1:0-5954 GCA_964201255.1 Rhodoferax sp. | reverse complement strand
CGCGCTGGTGCGACTGGCCGCCAACCCGGTCTACAGCCAGACGGTTCCCAGTCCGCATGCCCACTACCTGTGCTGGCGCACGGGCATGATGGACCGCTGGGAGTGTGCCGCCTTTGCCGACTGGCTGAAGAAGAGCCTGGCCTGACTTTGAGTCAAATCAGGCTCCAGCCCTTGTCCCACCTGAGGTTGTAGCTATCATTTTTATACCAAACAGGTTTTCACGCTCAGTTGCAAAATTTCTCACGCCAGGGGCCCCAGCTTTGTTCTAAAGTGGCAGTGATGCTGGTCTGCCCCGGCCAAGACATCCAAGCCCTTCAACCCCGACCCAGCACACCACCGCCATGAACGCTGCCTTGAAGCCTGATCAACAGGCATTGCTACAAAGATCAGAGCGTCAGGCCGAGATCGTACGCGGGCTACAGGCTCATTTGCCTGCCCACCAACTGCTCTGGAACCGGGAAGACACCACCCCCTACGAATGCGACGGCCTCACAGCCTACCGTGAGCGCCCGCTGGTGGTGGCCTTGCCTCAGACTGAAGCACAGGTGCAGGCGGTGCTGCGCACCTGCCACGCCCTCGATGTACCCGTAGTGGCCCGCGGCGCCGGGACCGGCCTGTCGGGTGGCGCCATGCCGCACCGTATGGGCGTGACACTGTCATTGGCCAAGTTCAACCAGATTGTGTCGATTGACCCGCTGGCCCGGACGGCCCGGGTGCAGTGTGGCGTGCGCAACCTCGCGATCAGCGAGGCTGCTACACCCCACGGCCTGTACTACGCGCCCGACCCATCGAGCCAGATCGCCTGCACGATTGGCGGCAATGTGGCAGAGAACTCGGGCGGCGTGCACTGCCTGAAATACGGCCTGACGCTGCACAACGTGCTCAAGGTACGCGGCTTCACCATTGAGGGCGAAGCCATCGAATTTGGCTCTGAGGCGCTCGACAGCCCGGGGCTTGACACACTGAGCATCGTGGTCGGCTCCGAGGGCATGCTGGCTGTGACCACCGAAGTCACCGTCAAGCTGGTCCCCAAGCCGCAACTGGCGCGCTGCATCATGGCCAGCTTTGACGACATGCGCAAGGCGGGCGATGCTGTGGCGGCGGTGATCGCCGCCGGCATCATTCCTGCCGGGCTGGAAATGATGGACAAGCCCATGACTGCCGCCGTGGAGGACTTTGTGCACGCCGGCTATGACCTCGACGCCGAAGCCATCCTGCTGTGCGAGAGCGACGGCACTCCTGAAGAGGTCGAGGAAGAAATTGGTCGCATGAGCGCGGTGCTGCGGCGCTGTGGCGCCACCGCCATTACGGTCAGCCGCGACGAGAGCGAACGCCTGCGGTTCTGGAGCGGGCGCAAAAATGCCTTCCCGGCCAGCGGGCGCATCAGCCCCGACTACATGTGCATGGACTCCACCATTCCCCGCAAGCGCCTGGCCGATATCCTGCTGGCGATCCAGCAAATGGAGCAAAAGTACCAACTGCGCTGCGCCAACGTGTTCCATGCGGGCGACGGCAATCTTCACCCGCTGATCATGTTCGACGCCAATGACCCGGACCAATTGCGACGCTGTGAACTGTTTGGCGCCGACATCCTGGAAACCAGTGTGGCGATGGGCGGCACCGTCACGGGCGAGCACGGGGTTGGCGTGGAAAAGCTCAATTCAATGTGCGTGCAGTTTTCAGCAACCGAGAACGAGCAAATGTTCGGCGTCAAACGGGCTTTCGACCCCAAAGGTCTGCTCAACCCCGGCAAAGTGATCCCCACCCTGCAGCGCTGCGCCGAGTACGGCAAGATGCTGGTGCGCGCCGGGCAGATCAAGCACCCGGATCTGCCCAGGTTTTAAGCCCTGCCCACCTGATAGCCGGGCTCATCATCAGCCAGCACCCGCTGCGCCCAGGGGGCCAGCTTGGTGGCGTCGGCGCGCAAGATCTCCTGCTTGACCGCCAAAATCTGCGCTGGGTGCATTGAAAAGCTGCGCAGTCCCAGACCCAGCAGCAGCCGGGTCAGGCTCGTGTCGCCGGCCATTTCACCGCAAACGCTCACCTCTTTACTCTGAGCCTGGGCTTCGGCAATGGTGCTGGCCACCAGGCGCAACACCGCCGGGTGCATCGGGTCGTAAAGATGCGCCACCGATTCATCGGCCCGGTCGATGGCCAGCGTGTACTGGATCAGGTCGTTGGTGCCGATGGAGAGGAAGTCAAAATACTTCAAGAACACCTTGAGCGTCAGCGCTGCGGCCGGAATCTCGATCATCGCCCCCACCTGCACCGGGCCATAAGCCACGCCCCGGTTATCCAGCTCGGCCCGCGCATGGTCCACCAGCGCCAGCGTCTGGCGGATTTCACTGGCGTGCACCAGCATCGGAAACAGCAATTTGGCCTTGCCAAAGGCGGCCGCCCGCAAAATGGCGCGCAGCTGCGTCAGGAACATGGCCGGGTCGGCCAAGCTCCAGCGAATGGCGCGCAAACCCAGCGCGGGATTTAGATGTGCATCGTCCCGGAGCGAGCTGTCCAGCGGCTTGTCAGCCCCGACGTCGACGGTGCGAATAGTAACCGGCAGCCCGCGCATGCCCTCAATGGCACGTCGGTAGGCCAGGTACTGCTCTTCCTCGTCGGGCAAGCGCCCCTGGCGACCCATGAACAGGAATTCGCTGCGAAACAGCCCCACGCCAACGGCGCCCACCTTCAATGCACCCGCCGCGTCTTCGGGCATCTCAATATTAGCGAGCAGCTCGATTTTGTGCCCGTCCAAGGTGACCGCTGGTGTGTGCAACAGGCGAGACAGGCGCCCGCGGTCGAGCTCACCCTGGCGCTGCTTGAAGCCATACTCGGCCAGGATGATCGGCGAGGGGTCAACCACCACCACGCCGGCATCACCGTCAACGATGATCCAGTCGTCCTGGCGCACCAACTGGCTTGAAAGGCGCGCGCCCACCACCGCCGGAATGTCCAAGCTGCGGGCCACGATCGCCGTGTGAGAGGTCTTGCCCCCAACATCGGTGATGAAACCCGCAAACACGCTTTGTTTGAATTGCAGCATGTCGGCCGGCGACAGGTCATGCGCCACCAGAATCAAGGGCACATCCACCGTGTCATCGAGCAGCAGGTCATGCTGCGCGGTTTTGCGCGCGACGCGGACCGGCGGCGGCACCACGGGCGAACCAATCCCTTTCATGGCGCGCAAGACTTTCTCGGTGATCTGCTCCAGGTCACCCTTGCGCTCACGCAGGTACTCGTCTTCCATTTCGTCAAACTGCCGGGCGATCACCTCCAGCTGGGTGGTCAGGGCCCATTCGGCGTTGTAGAGCCGGTCGGTGATCCAGCGCTTGACACCGCCGATGAGCTCGTCGTCGTCCAGCAGCATCAAATGCACGTCCAGCAAGGCTGTCAGTTCCTGCGGCGCTTCCTTCGGCCCCATATGAACGATGCTGGCCTGCAAGCGATGGATCTCATCAACCACTGCATTGCGGCCACGCCGCACTCGATCAATCTCTGCCTCAACCTGCGTCGGCGCAATGAAATAGTGCGCCACATCGACCCGACTCGAGGCCACCAGCACCGCCCGCCCGATGGCAATGCCACGGGCGACTGCCAGGCCATGGATGGAAAAAGTCACTCACCCTCTCCGAACTTGTCGGCGATCAGGGCCAAAAGGGCGTCCTGTGCGTCCTGCTCACACTCACCCGCGGTCTCAATCTCGATCTTGCTGCCCAGACCAGCCGCCAGCATCATCACCCCCATGATGCTTTTGGCATTGACCCGCCGCTCGCCCCGCGAGAGCCACACCTCGCAGGGGAAACTGCCGGCCAGCTTGGTGAGCTTCGCTGAAGCACGGGCATGCAGCCCGAGCTTATTGCTGATGGTCGTGCTGGTTTTGATCATGGGTCTTCCTCATTTGGTTTTGCGGCGCCGTGACTGCCACCTGCATGACCCCCTGGGTCCCGCCGGCAAGCGCCCGCGCCACCAAGGCGTCCAAGGCTTCGTGGCGGTAAGTGACACAGCGAAGCAGCATCGGCAGGTTGACGCCCGCCACCAACTTGGCGTGCACGCCGTCGATCAACTTATGGGCCACGTTGCAGGGTGTCGCGCCAAACATGTCGGTCAAGACCAGGGTGTTCGTCGTGCCCAGCAGGTCCAGCGCCAACGAAGCAGCCGCCAGGGTTTCCTCGGGCGGCACGTTGGGCTGGACGTCGAAGGCAGCCAGCGCGGGTTCGGCATCCGCAAACACGTGGATTACGCACTGACGCAAGGCGCTAGCCAGCGGGGCGTGAGCAATGATAAGAATGCCGTTGTTCATGGTGTCAACGGGGTGAATTATGGCGTCTAGGCAACAAAAAATAGAGGTACGACGCGATGCAACTCAGCAAAAACAGACCCATCGTCAGCTGAAAGGCAAGTAGCTCAGGCAGCCCTAGGCTGCGCAAGGCATCGATACCCAAACCGACGCCCCACTGCACCGCAAACACACCCGAAAAAATGACCAGGTTGTAGGCCGAGAGCGCCCGACCGGCCATGGCCGGCGCAAAGGCCATGCCGACCGCCGGCTGCGTCAGGGAGACCACCGTGCAGCACACGCAGTACAGGGCCCATAGCAACCCAGACCACGCCAGCGTTGGCTGAGCCGCTATTATAATTATAGCAAGAACCACGAAACTGAAGGGCAAGACCACGGTCACCAGCCGATCGGTATGCCAGCCCCGGCGGACCAACCAGGGGTTGATAAGCCCCCAGGTCCAAAAAGTCAGCAGCATCGCCACGTTGATCCAGAACAGCCCAGCAGCTGCCTCCAAAGCGCTGTAGCCAGCGACCTTGGTCATCCAAGGTGCCGCCCATAGCGTCTGCATGGCCACCAGGCCACCGTAACTGAAGAAGGCCAGCGGAAGCAGTTGACGGAAATAGGGATTTCGCCAGACTTCCGCATAGCTCGGCCTCGGCGCATCTGGTGCCGGTGTAGCGGCGGTCGGGCTCACGGCGCCCCAAGCCGGCACTTGCGCGCTGATCAGCAGCATGGACAGCAGCACCAGGGCAGCCAACCCCCAGAACATGGGACGCCAACCAATCACCGGCATCAACCACTGCACCGGCAAGGTGGAAGCGACCATGCCCATTGAGCCGGTCATCAGCATCCAGGAGTTGGTTCGCAGTAGGGTGCTGGGGTCAAACCAGCGGCGGTAGCCCGTCAGGGGCGCCATCAGGCAGGCGCTGACCCCAATACCGCACAAAATGCGGGCCGCCAGAAGGCCGACAAAACTGGTGGCCAGTGAAAACGCCACGCATCCCAGCACAGCCACGGCCAGAAACCAAAGAATCACTTTTTTCGGGCCATGCCGGTCCAGCCAGGCGCCCAAGGGCAGTTGTGTGGCGGCAAACCCGAGGAAATAACCGCCCGCAAGCAGGCCAAGATCTCCGGCCGTCAGCGCGAATTCCTGCGTCAGGGTGGGTGACAGGGTGGCGGTGATGGCGCGAATGAGTGCCGATAAAAAATACGCCAGGGCAAAGGCCAAAAACACCTTGATCGCGGTTTGGCGTGTCAGCGTGAGGTCGGTCATCATGGGAGCCGGATGCTCGTCAAGAAGGTATCCACCTCGGCTTCGCGGGGCCGCTCAGCCAGGACACTGGCCTGGTAGACCCATCGGTCCTGGGTGAACCAAAAGGCCTGCGCCACCAAGCTGCTGCCGTCGGGCCGGCGGCCTGCGGCCCCAAGACGTACCGACCGCACATCGCGGCGGGCGCCTGGCAACGGGTAAGCCATCTCTTTGACGCCCTGGGCTCCAAGGTTGCTCAAAGTCAACTCGCGCCAACGCTGCAATACCGGACCCGGCGGGCTACCCTCCCCCAGCCGGGCGTAGGCCAATGCAAAGCTGGCGTCGCCGGCGCTGCAGCCCAAGAGGGTCATACTCAGGGTCTGACCATCGAGTTCGACTTGACGCACATGGGTATCGGGCTTGCACGGA
>CAXNFT010000158.1:0-5956 GCA_964201255.1 Rhodoferax sp. | reverse complement strand
GGCTCAGCCAGTAGGCTACGAATACGCAACCGTGGATTCAAGGAACCATAGGGGTCCTGGAACACCATTTGCACGCGCCGCGCTCGCGCCAGGCGTGCCGCTGAGCCGGGTGCAGCGACGTCCACACCCACAACGCTAACGCATCCTTGGTCTGCCCGCAACAAGCCGACAGCGATCCTGGCGAGCGTAGATTTTCCGCAGCCCGACTCACCCACCAACCCCAGCGTTTCGCCCGGTCCAACACAGAGCGAGACCCCGTCAACGGTTGGCTTGGTAGCGCCGTGTCCTGCGTAAGCAAAGCGCACGTTGTCGATCCGCAGCAAAGGCTCACCGCGCATCGTGAGCCACGCAGGCACTTTGATGCCCTCGTCCGTGGTCGGTAAAGTCGGGCAGGCGCAGCCGGCAGATCGGTTGCACCTGATCACACCGGGATGCAAATGGACAACCTGCGCCACGTTCCTGAGGTGCAGGAACTAAGCCGGGTATCTCGGCGAGGCGCTGCAGACGGTCTTGCCGAGCACTAGGTCTAGCCCGCAACAGGCGTTGGGTGTAGGGGTGACGGGGGTCGGTGAGGACCTGTCGAACTGGGCCCTCTTCAATCTTTCGGCCGGCGTACATCACCAGCACCCGATCAGCAACCTGCGCGACCACACCAAAATCATGAGTCACAAGCAGCATGGCCAGTTGCCGTTGTCGTTTTTGCTCCCCGAGAAGCGCCAAAATGTCGGCCTGAACGGTCACGTCCAAGGCGGTCGTGGGCTCATCTGCAATGAGCAGCTGCGTCGGGCACGCCAGTGCCATGGCAATCATCACCCGCTGTCGCTGCCCGCCCGACAGCTGATGGGCATAGGACCGCAGTCGGGCGCCAGGATCGGTAATTTGCACCATTGCCAGCAGGTCATGCGCTTTTGCCAGCGCTTCCCGGTCCTTGAGTTTCAGGTGGCGCTGCAGCACTTCCTTCAGTTGTTCGCCAATCGTTAACACCGGGTTAAGAGAGGTCATAGGTTCTTGAAAAATAATCGACATCCGGTGTCCACGCATATCCCGGTAACGCGCCTCAGGCCAGGTGCCAAGATCCTCCCCCTGGAAGACCACTCGGCCACTGGCGCGCCTGATCCCAGGCGGCAGCAGGCCCATCAGCGACAGCGCGGTCAGGGACTTACCGCAACCTGACTCACCCACAATGGCCAAGGTCTCACCAGCGTGAATTTCGAAGTCAAGGTCTTCAACCAGCGGCACATCATCAGACAACGCCAGTCGGAGAGATTCGACCTGTAGCAAGACCGGATCAGTCATGCCGCAGGCGTGTGTTGAGGGCATCGTTGAGCCCATCACCCATCAGGTTCAGGGCCAGCACACTGGCCATGATGGCCAGGCCAGGAATGACCACGAGGTACCAACCCGCACGAAAATCAGAGCGACCCATGCCGACCATGCTGCCCCAGGAAATCACATTCGGGTCGCCCAGCCCAAGAAATGACAAACCCGACTCTATGAGGATCGCACTGGCCACCATGATGGAGGCACTGACCACAATCGGCGCCATGGCATTCGGGAGCATCTGGGTCAGGATAATGCGGGTATCGCTCATGCCGAGCAAGCGGCAGGATGCGACGAACTCGGCCTCACGCAGGCGCATGAATTCAGCACGCACCAGACGAGCCACGCTTGGCCAAGATATCAGGGCTATAGCGCCGATGGTCGCAGCGACACTGGGGGTGGTAATTACCACAACCACAATTGCCAGTAAGAAGGGCGGTATGGTTTGTACCGCGTCCGTCAGCCGCATGAAGGCGTCGTCAACCAAACCGCCGTAGTAGCCTGTCACGGCGCCAATGGCCATACCCAGGCTCAAGGCGGCGACTGTGGCAGCCACACCAATCCAAAGCGAAACCCGAGCCCCATGCAGCAGACCAGCCAGGATGTCGCGTCCAAGCGAGTCAGTACCCAACAAGAGGCCGACACGGTCCCCTGGCCAGGTCATGGGCGGCCCGGCCATACCCCACGGCCCCTGCGGATAAAGCAGAGGGCCGGCCGCCGCCATGAGCAACAGAGCCAGCAGCAAGCCGCTGCCGACGACAAAGGTCAGGCTTCGACACAAGCGAAGGCGAAGCGAGCTCATGGTCAGCGCAGGCTTATCCGGGGGTCTAGCCGCGTGTAGATCAAGTCGATCACCAAGCTGACGCTCAACACCAGCACCGAGCTAAACAGCAGCACGCCCATCACCAACGGCACATCCCGCTTAAAAACAGCCTCAAACGCGAGCCGCCCTATGCCGGGCCAGCCGAAAACCGTCTCGATCACGACCGAGCCTCCCAACAGGGAACTGACTTGCAAACCCAGCATCGTGACCATGGGAAGCATGGCATTGCGCGCCATATGGCGCCAGACGATGCGCAAAGGCATCAAGCCCTTGCTGCGTGCCGTGCGTACATAGTCCAAGTGCATGACCTCCAACATCGACGCCCGCATGAGCCTCGTGTACACGGCGACGTAAAAGAGGCTTAAGGACACCATGGGCATGATCAGGTGTCGCCCGATGTCAAGGGCTTGCGCCCACCAGGGGCTGTCACTGTACAAGTCACTCATGCCTGACATAGGAAGCCATTTCAGCTGCACCGTAAACAGCAAAATCATACCGATACCCACCAAAAAACCAGGCGTTGCATAAAACAGCAAGGCAGAGAACGTCACCAGGGCATCGGTCAGGCCACGTGCGCGCAAGGCTGCCCAGATCCCGAGCGAGGTGCCCAACACCATGGCCATCACAATTGAGGCCACCATCAAGAGCAAGGTTGCCGGCAGACGCTGGAGAATCAAATCAAGCACCGGCGCATCAAAAGAATGCGCCTGCCCCAGATCAAGGGTGACCACCCGTTGTAAGTGCAACCCCAACTGAACCCAAAGCGGCCGATCAAGGCCAAGCTCCAAGCGCAGCCGTTTGACAAACTCCGGATCGGATGCCTGGGCCTCGCCAGCAATCACATCGGCCACATCGCCAGGTGCCAACTGCAGCAGAAAGAACTGCAGCACCACGACGATCGCCAAAACCAGCACGGCCTGGCCCAGGCGCCGCAGCAGGTAGCGCGAAGACGAAGACTTCAGCAAACGCGATGCACTCAGTTGGGCGAGATCCAGACGTCCGAATAGCCCGAATAGACCCCATCAGCCAAGGTGGAGTGATTGCGCACCCGCTTGTTGACCACAGAAAACTGGTCAATCGACACAAGAGGAATGACGGGTAGCTCGGTGGCCAAAATCCGCTGAATGGCTGCAAAATGACGGCGCCGGACGGGGGGATCAGTGTTCAGGGAGGCTTTTTCAAAATATTCGTCGAGCTCCGCATTCTTGAAGTGGGTCCCGTTGGTGAAGGGTGTACCAGGCACAATGTTTTTGGACCAATAAGCGCGTTGCACCCCGATCGAAGGGTCCGATGCATTGGTGATCGCCGACATATTCACCATCCAGTCGCGCTGGGTCCAGATACGACGCACCCAGGTTGCAAAATCGCTGTTTCTGATCTCGGCGTCGATACCGATCTGAATCATCTGCTGCCGCACGTATTGGGCCATTTTGGGGTACTGATCACCAAACGGCACGTAATCAATGACCAGTTTGAAGCGCTTACCGTCAGCGCCTTTTTTGAATCCGGCCTCATCAAGCAATTGTTCAGCGCGTTTGAGGTCATAGGCATATCGGGGCACGTCATCGGTATAGGCGTGCTTCAAGTTGTCATGGATCGGGGATGTGGCGACCCGCCCAAAACCCATCCAGACGTTATCCAGGATGAACTGGCGATCAATGGCATGGGCCAGCGCACGGCGCACCGCCGCCTTGCCCATGATGGGGTGCTCGTTGTTGAACTCCATGAAAGCAACAGTGGAGTCGAAGAAATACCCGTCGGTGGTCAATTCCAATTGTTTCAGCGCGCCAAGCCGGCGAGCATCCGAGGCCGCAACCGTGCTGTGGAACACCATATCGACGTCGCCCGACTCAATAGCCGCACCCCTGGACTGGGTGTCAGGGATCACTTTGAATACGATTCGATCAAGGTAAGGCTTGTTGGTTTCGAAATAATTGGGGTTACGCACCAGCACGATGGCGTTGCCACGCCGCCATTCACTGAACATAAAGGGGCCGGTGCCCACCGGCTTCAGGTTGGCTGGATTGCGCCGGATATCAGTGTTGTCAAACAGGTGGGCCGGCAAGATGGTGGCGGTAGCCACTGGCAAAGCACTCATCAGCGCAGCCGCTGACTGACTCATCACCAGCACTGCCGTATGTGCATCGGGCGTCTGAACCGACTGAACATTGGCGAAAGTAGAGCGCACCAGTCCGTTATTGGGGCCAAACCCCTTCATGATGGAATAAGCCACATCGGCGGAGGTGAAGTCGCGGCCATCATGCCACTTCACCCCTTTACGCAAGTTAAAGGTAATGCGAAGGCCATCCGGTGAGACGCTCCAAGACTGCGCCAGGTCAGGCTGCATGTTCATTTTCAGGTCGTACTTGATGAGCCCGTTGTAAATTTTCCCAGCAACCACCTTGACCTGCTGCGTGGTGTCAATCGCTGAATTGAGATGGGCCGGCTCAGTGGGCAACGCAATGGTCAGGGTGCCACCGCGGCTAGGGCTGGGGGCCTGAGCATGTACACCCATCCAGATCGACACACCTACGACCAAGCACAGCAAGCGAGACAGATATTTCATGATGTACCTTTCAAATTCAACGTTCAATTGGCTTTTCCGTTGAAATAGTAGCATGACCCGGAAAGTTGCATGCAATTATTTCGGTATATGCTCTTATTTAAATTAATTCATAAAGAATTGCATACAAAATGAACACCTCAGAGCCAAAACCACAGGCTATCGGCCTTGACCACGTGGGCTTCATCATTCCGGACCTCGACCAGAGTCGCGCACTATTTACCGATCTTGGCTTTACCCTGACGGCCCGAGCCGATCACACCCGTACCAATGCCCACGGGCAGGTGGTGTCGGCCGGCAGTTCGCAGCACTCGATCATGCTGACGTCGGGCTACATCGAACTCATGCAAATCACCGACCCTCTGGCCGGACACCAACTGACGCCTGCCTTGAAGGTCCGCTACGGGCTGCATGTGCTGGCGCTGGCAACGACCGACGCTCGCGCCTGGCATGACGACTGCATCATGCGCCAGCTGCCCGTGGGGCCGCTTCTGGACTGGTCGCGGCCCGTGAAGACGACCGAATGCGAGGGCTTGGCGCGGTTCAGTTTTTTCGATGCACCCTGGCAGGCCGAGGAACCCTCCTACATCTGTTGGGTGCAGCACCTGACGCCCGAACTGGTGCGTTCACCTTCCTTACTGGAGCACCAGAACCAGGCACAAGCCCTGCTCGGCGTGAGCTATTCAGGCCATTCAGATGGCCTGCAAGTGTGGGGGCAGCGCCTGCAAACTGCTGGCGCCCTGCCACCCGATGATGGCAGCGGCCTGGGTCTTTGGCGCTTAAGGGATGCCGGTCTGACCCTGAACGTCGACGCCGACATCCAAACGGTGCGCCCCATAGCTCTGACAATATCGTTTGACAGACTGGACCCGATTGTTCAGCGCGCCCAAGCGCTGGGACTGACCTGCCAAGCGCTCCAGGGTATGACAGGCTACCGTATCGATTTGCGCCATACTTGCGGCCTTTACCTGGAAGCGTTGTTGAGCGGCAGTAGCGCTTGATCACGCTAGCGCACGTTTTGGCCGCAAAATCCAGCCATGACCAGAACCTCGCAACTCCTCCATCCGCAACGCGACCCCGCCCCCACTCGCCCTGCTGCCACCGTGCTGCTGCTGCGGGATGGCGAGGCCGGGCTGGAGGTGCTGATGACGCGCCGCTCACTGACGGCCAGCTTTGCGCCGGGCGCCTATGTGTTCCCGGGCGGCGGCGTCGACCCGCTCGATGCCGCCAGCCATGCTTTGGCGACGCGT
>CAXNFT010000157.1:0-5965 GCA_964201255.1 Rhodoferax sp. | reverse complement strand
GTTGGACAAGGACATGAAGGGTCTGTTGGGACAGGAGATCGGTCCGGATGAAGGTGCTGGCACTTTGGCCGAAGCACTCGATGAAATCTCGAAGCAGCGCTTTGACGCGTTGTGCCAGGCCAAGGATGGCTGGGCAGAGCGCGCCACCGACATGCAAGCTTGGCTCGACGAGCAAACTTCGGCCAAAAAAAGCAGTTGGGATGGCAGAAGACTCAAGCCAAAAGACTATACGCGGTGGCTAACAACGCTGAAAAACTGGGCCAATGGGACTCTCCCGGTAGATGTCCCTGACCTCAAGGCCGGATGGGTGCGACTCACCCGATCAGGGCTTCTTGAGGCGCGCAAAGACGGTGCCGGACCGATTGAATTGCCTGCGCAGTTTGAAGAGTTCGAAAATCTAAAGCTCGAACTGGACAAGCTACCCTCCACCTCAGAGAAATTGCGCAAGCATGCCGCTATCCGTGTTGCGGCGCGACTTCTGCGGCTCAAGCGTCAGACTGGGACATTCGGCTTTGCCGACATGCTGAGCCGGCTCAGAGCGGCGCTAACCAGTGACAACGGCGAGCGCTTACGGCAACGTATCCTGGCACAGTACCCCGTCTCCCTGATTGACGAGTTCCAGGACACCTCTCCTGTCCAGTTCCAGATTTTTGACCAGATCTACGACATAGAGGCCAACGACAGGCAAAGTGCCATCTTTCTGATCGGAGACCCAAAGCAGTCAATCTACGGTTTTCGTGGAGCTGACATTTACAGCTACATGCAGGCTAGACAGGCCACGACCGGACGTCACTATGTCCTGCAGACCAACTTTCGGTCCACCGACGCGTTGGTCGGCGTCGTGAATCACTGGTTCGGGCAAGCGGAATCCAAACCCTCCGAGGGCGCATTCATGTACCGAGAAGGGGCCGCCAATCCACTGCCCTTCAGCGCGGTTCTTGCCAACGGACGCGCCGAGCACCTGGTAACGTCTCAGGGTTTGATGCCCGCCATGACCTTGGTTCATGACATGGAGATTCGAAACTCGCGGGACTCGACCAGGGTCTTTGCTGCACGCTGCGCCGAGCAGATCGTCACCTGGTTGAATGATCCTAATGCTGGCTTTAACGCTGGCCTTATCGAGTTAGGCAAAGCTGGAAATTCGACTAGGACCCCTCTGCGTCCAGCAGACGTCGCCATTCTGGTGCGCACAGGCAAAGAAGCCGATGCAGTTCGTCGCCAACTCGCCCTGCGCTCGATCGCCTCGGTTTACCTGTCAGACAAGGACTCGGTTTTCGCGAGTGAGGTGGCGCAAGACTTGGTTCACTGGCTGCGGGCAGTGGCTTCGCCCCAGGATGCGCGACTGGTGCGTGCGGGTCTGGCGACTCGCACGATCGGCCTGAGTCTGGAGGAGCTGGGGAGCCTGGCCAGCAGCGATGACGTTCTGGACAAGTACATCGCTCAATTGCGGCAGTTCCAGACGGTTTGGCAGACCCAGGGGGTATTGGCGATGTTGCGCCAGAGCCTGCACCAGCTTGGACTGCCAGCCCTGTGGCTTGAGAGTTTGGACGGCGAACGAAGGCTGACGAACTTTCTTCACATCGCTGAGTTGCTGCAAACTGCCGCCGCGACCTTGGACGGCGAGCAGGCCTTGATTAGATGGCTGCAGACCGAAATTAGCAGCGAGGACAGCCAAGCCGATGACCAGATCGTGCGCCTAGAAAGTGACGCCGATCTGATCAAGGTCGTCACCATTCACAAAAGTAAGGGGCTCGAGTACTCAGTCGTCTGCCTCCCCTTCGCAACCAGCTTTCGCGAAATTGAAAGAAAGAACGCCTCGTTTGTCAGTCTTGCCGACCAAGAGGGCGTGAGGACTTTGAGTCTGAATATCAGTGATGCAGAACTTGCCTTGGCTGACCGTGAGCGACTTCGTGAAGATTTACGGCTCCTGTATGTGGCGCTTACACGCGCTCGGCACTCGCTATGGGTTGGCTTCCCCGCGCTCAAGGTCGGTAACGGCAAGAAGTGCGTCTCCCACAAAAGTGGTGCAGGCCACTTGTTGGGCAGTGACGGTCTGACCACGGCAGAAGAATGGCGGGTTTGCTTGACGGAGTTTGCAAACGGCCATGCGGATATTCGATTGCAAAAGGCTGAGGACATGACCTCTTGCACAGCGCTTGTGCAGACTGTCTCAGGGCACGCACTGACAGAGCGTCCAAATTACCAAGCAGAGTTCGAGCGGAATTGGAAAATTGGCAGTTTCTCTCTTTTGTCGCGTGATCTGGCGGCAAGCGCACCAGCATCCGAGCTATCCATTATTCAGAAGCCAAGCCCAGCCGATGATGAGCCCGACATCGAAGAGTCTGCAGAAATGGGGACCCCAGTTGCGTCGCTTAAGGCCTCTGAGTTTACAAGCGCTCATGCGTGGCACCTGTTCCCCAAAGGAGCCGAGTCTGGCAACTTCCTGCACGATCAGCTCGAGTGGCTGACCGCTGAACGCTTTGCATTGCAAGGTAATGAGCCCCTAGCGCAACGTCTGCAACGGCGATGTGAGCGTGCCGGCCGAGAAAAACACGCTCAAACTGTGGTCAATTGGCTTTGCGAGGTGGTGCAGACCCGCCTTCCTGGCCCCAATGCCGCGCTCTCGGAACTCCACCAGGTGCTGCCGGAGATGGAGTTCTGGCTGCCTGCAGATCGGATGGAAGCCAATGAGATAGATCGACTGTGTCGCGCGCATCTGCTCATTGGTGTGGAGCGCCCCGCCTTGGCTGAACGGCAACTTCATGGCATGTTGATGGGGTTTGCCGACTTGGTGTTTGAGTTTGAGGGGAAGTACTGGGTGCTGGACTACAAGTCCAACCACCTGGGCGAAAATAATGCGGCCTACAGCCGTGACAAATTAGCGCAATCCATGGCCCAACACAGGTATGACGTGCAAGCAGCCATCTATATGCTGGCACTGCACCGCTTGCTAAGACTTCGCTTGGGCACGGCCTACGATCCCAAAATGCACTTGGGCGGCGCGGTCTATCTGTTTCTGCGGGGCATCAAGGGGCCGGAAAAAGGTGTTTGTCTCATCCCAGCCAGTCCACCCCTGATGGATGCCCTGGACACGATGCTGGACGACGGCGAGGGGGATGCATGAACACTTTGATCGCAAATCAGGAAATTTCTATGCCGACTTCCGTGCCATCTGGCAGTCAATCTAGCATGGACGTTTTGAGTGTTCTCCATGGTTGGGCCGATAAAGGGTGGCTACGACGACTCGACAGTGCCATGGCCGCGTTTATGCTCGAACTCGACCCCGCGGCCTCCCCTGCCCTGCTCGTCAGTGCAGCGCTACTGACTCAGGTTGAAGGGCGGGGGCACACCTGCTTGCCGTTGCGTCTGATGGTGGGACAAGCCGCTGAAGTGCTGCCCTGGCCCGATCTAGCTCTGGAGGCGGTGCAAACGCTGTGGCAAGGTTTGCCTGGCGAACTGTCTTCCTGGCTGAGTGCGCTGCGTTCAAGCCCCTTGGTTCGCTGTGTTGACGGTGCGGCTGAAGACAAGGCTGAAGATGAGGCAGATCTTGGGCAGCCTTTGGTTTTAGCCGGTACCGAAGAGGCGCCCTTGCTGTATTTGCGACGGTTTTGGCTTCATGAAAAATATGTAGCCCAGGCTATTCGCCAACGCTCTTTGAGCAGTTATACAGTGGATGAATCGTTGGTGGCCCAATGGTTGGACCGTCTGTTTGGATCATCACCAGCGGCGCCAACTGAGGCAGGAGAGGTTGACTGGCAGAAACTCGCCTGTGCAGTGGCGCTGCGTGCGGGACTCACCGTCATCACCGGCGGCCCGGGCACGGGCAAGACCTACACAGCCGCACGGCTTTTAGCGCTTTTGTTTGCAACCAGCGCAGACCCAACTCGATTGCGCGTGACACTGGCGGCACCGACTGGCAAAGCTGCGGCGAGGCTGAGGCAGTCGATTGACTCCTCGCTGCGGGAACTGAGCCAACGCATAGGCGATGATGTCGATCTAGGTGCATTGACACAGCGGATGGGGCCCGCAAAAACTTTGCACGCCTTACTGGGTGCGAGTGCAGACACGCGAGAGTTCCGATTCAACGCCAACAATCTGCTCGACGTGGACATATTGATCGTCGATGAGGCCTCAATGGTTCATCTAGAGATGATGTCTGCCTTGCTGAAGGCCCTGCCCGCCAATGCCAGGCTCATACTGCTTGGGGATAAAGATCAACTCGCCTCGGTCGAGGCCGGTGCCGTGCTCGGCGACCTTTGTCGCGATGCCAAAAACGGTCACTATAGCGCTCAGACATCCCGCTTTGTCAACGCAACTTCTGGGCAAGTTTTGCCGGCGGAGTATTTAGCACTGGCCGCACCTCCCTCCCCTTTGATGCAACAGACGGTCATGCTGCGCAAAAGCCGTCGTTTTGGGGGGTTGATTGGACAATTAGCGCGAGCTGTCAACGAGGGCCTAAGTGCCACTGCGCAGGGCTTGTTTGCAGGGGATGCCACCGGTGTCCTGCAAGCGCCTAAGCAGCCAAAGGTAGACGCTGTTTTATCACTGGCGGTCAATGGCCGCCCAGGGGCAACTGCCTGCTACGGCGACTACCTGCGTGCCATTGATGACAAAGCCAAGGTGCCGTCTATCGATCTTAAGGCGCACGACATGTGGGTGACGACGGTTTTAAAGGCCTACGACCGTTTTCGGATTTTGTGTGCCGTGCATGAGGGCGATTGGGGCACACGCGCCATCAACCTGTCGGTGCAGCGGTCGTTAGAACGTGCCGGGCTGCTCAAACCAAAAGGGGAATGGTATGTTGGGCGGCCTGTGATGGTGACCCGCAACGACCACGCACTGGGCGTTTTCAATGGCGATGTTGGTGTGGCCTTGCCGGGGCCGACTGGACCGGCTGCTTTGAGGGTCTATTTCCTCGACGGAGAAAAGTTGCGTTCGGTGGGGGTAAGTCGGTTGGCCAATGTTGAGACCGCCTTTGCCATGACGGTGCACAAGAGCCAGGGATCTGAGTTTTTCCATACTGCGCTGGTACTGCCTCCAGGAGGTTCGAAGATACTGTCCAAGGAGTTGGTGTACACAGGGATCACCCGAGCCCAGGAACGACTAACGCTATTCGAGGCCCAGGAGGGGCTGTTTCGATCTGCGATTGATAGTCCGTCGAAGCGAGTAAGCGGACTTGAGGTCGAACTCAGCCGAGCTATTCATTGACAGCGGCTGGTCAACCGCTATACCCCACCTTAGACGCTGCTGTTAAGTGCCTTGCCGCGGCCCAGATGCTTCGTGCCGTGGTCGCCCGGCAATATGACTCCTTATTGCTCCTGAAGTCACATCACCGGTTGATCGGCGTGGCGCACTTACCACTGCTGGCACTTCCGCTGTGGACAGATTGAATTGATGCGCTCTTTTGCTTGTCGCTAAAGACTGCTTGAGGGCAAACGCCGCCTCAAGGCGTTAGTCGCAGTATTTGGGACGGTACATTGCAAGACATCGGCTCGAATGATCGCGCGCTAAAAGGTATTGCTCTCTGCCCTACCATCGTTGTCATGAATAGCGATTCAGGTAAGTCCTGTTGGCACCTATTCTGCTACTCGCCTGGGCATTTGACTCATGGTTACGGCAACACCAAGCGGTACACCGTCTGCGTCGCACCCATCACAAAATAAACACTGCTCCCGCTGACCATGACCTGGTTTGGCGCCGCCTCAATCCGCAGTGTGCTGCTGCGCGTGGCAGCATTCCAGCTGTAAACCTTGCCGGACTCGCCAAACAACAACTGCCCAGCGCCCGCGCCATAGAGCACCGCCGAACTCAGACTGGAGACCGTACTCGTGCTGCCCAGTGCAGATGCCTTGATGCCGCTGACTGTGGTGACCGTGCCACCGAATCTTCCAGTGCTGGTACTGGTGACGGTTTCGCGCCAGGCCAGCACACCATCGCGCAGTACGAATCCCTCGCTGGCGTTGCT
>CAXNFT010000156.1:0-5987 GCA_964201255.1 Rhodoferax sp. | reverse complement strand
TGCAGGTGCAACGCGGAGAAGTCTGGGGCGTGGTCGGTGAGACCGGTTGTGGCAAGTCGCTCACCGGCCTGTCGGTGTCACGTCTTGTGGCCACGCCGCCCGGGCGTTACGGCAACGGCCAAATTCTGCTGGATGGGCAGGAGCTGCTGGCGCTTGACGAGAGTACGGTGCGCGGCCTGCGCGGCCGCCGCATCGGCATGATTTTTCAGGACCCCACCACCAACCTGAACCCCTCGTTCCGTGTCAGCGAGCAATTGATTGATGTGGCGCTGGTGGCGGCGCAGCACAGCCCCGAAATTCTTGGTCTGCAGAAGGGTGCCTCTCAGCGGGCCAAACGGGCTGCCGCGCGCGTCCTGGCCGGGCAAATGCTGGTCAAGGTGCGCATTCCCAATGCCCTCGACCGACTCGACGATTACCCCCACCAGTTCTCAGGTGGCATGCGACAGCGCGTGCTGATCGCGATGGCCTTGATAGGGCGCCCCGACTTGCTGGTGGCCGATGAACCGACCACCGCCTTGGATGTGTCGGTACAGGCTCAAATCCTCATCCTGCTCAAGGAGATGGTGCAGGAGTTCAACATGGGGGTGCTGCTGATCACCCATAACCTGGGCGTGGTCGCCCAGACCTGTAGCCACGTGGCGGTGATGTACGCCGGCGCCATTGTTGAACGCGGTCTGGTGGCCGAAGTACTGGCGCGGCCGCGCCATCCTGACACCCGTGCGCTGCTGGCAGCGATGCCAACCCGGCAAACGCCACGGGGTGGTTTGGAGGGCATTCCCGGAACCGTGCCGGACCTGATCGCGCCGCCGCCGGGCTGTCGTTTTGCCCCGCGTTGTGGCCGGGCCAGCGCCGCATGCCTGGAACGTTCGCCCCCGCTGGTGCCACTTGACACCGGGCATGAGGTGGCCTGCGTGCACCCCCTGCCTCAGGAAGGAGTGTGAGCCTTGTTACAGCTTGAGGGCGTCAGCAAAATTTACCCAGGCAACCGGCGTGGTTGGTCCAGGGCGGCGCCGATCGAGGCCTTGCGCGAGGTGTCTCTGACCGTGCAGCAGGGTGAAAGCTTCGGCCTGGTCGGCGAGTCTGGCTCTGGCAAGACCACGCTCACCCGCTGCATCCTGCAACTCGAAGCCCCGACGCAAGGGCGTATTCTGTTTGAAGGCGAAGACCTTGGCCGCTTGACGGCATCTGCCCTGCGGCAGCTGCGCGCGCGGATCCAGATTGTTTTTCAGGACCCGCAAGCCTCGCTCAATCCGCGCATGTCGGTGCACGACATCGTGACCGAGCCACTGCTTGTGCATCGGCGTGTCATGGGGCTGGACGCCCGGGCCCGCACCGAGCGCGCCGTGGAGCTGCTGCTCTTGGTTGGCTTGGGGCCACAGCATCTGCACCGCTTTCCCCATGAGTTTTCTGGGGGACAGCGACAGCGCATCGGCATTGCGCGAGCTCTGACAACGCAGCCGTCGCTGCTGTTGCTGGATGAGCCCACCTCGGCGCTGGACATGTCGGTGCAAGCCCAGGTGCTTAATTTGCTGACCGACCTGCAATCCCGGCTCGGTTTGACCTATTTGTTCATCAGCCATGATTTGGCCGTGATTCGCTACCTGTGCGACCGGGTGGCCCTGATTCACCAGGGCCGCATCGTGGAGCAGGGCACCCGGGACCAGATTTTTGATGCACCTCAAAACGACTACACGCGGCAACTGCTGGCGGCCATGCCAGAAGTTCGATTCTGACCCCTATTCTCGGGAGCTGGCATGAAAAAAATAGCGATTGGCGGCATGCGCCATGAGACCAATACTTTTGCGCCCACCAAGGCCGACTATGCGGCGTTTTCAGAAGGCGGCGCTGAGCCAAGCCCGCTGGTGGGGGAGGCCCTGTTGCACACCTTGCAAGGCGCCAACGTGCCTGTGCAAGGCGCAATTGACAGTCTGCAGGCCAGCGGCTATGCCCTGGTGCCGCTGATCTGGGCGTCGGCGTCACCGTCGGCACATGTGACGCAAGATGCTTTTGAACGCATCATCGGCCAGTTGGTGAAGTTGTTGACGGACGCCGGGCCGGTCGATGGCGTTTACCTTGACCTGCATGGCGCCATGGTGAGCGAGCATTTCGATGACGGCGAGGGCGAAATCCTGCGGCGCGTGCGCCAAGTGGTCGGTGAGCGTGTACCGATTGTGGCCAGTCTGGATTCGCATGCCAACATCACGCGTCAAATGGTGGCGCAGGCCGATGCCCTGACGGTTTTCCGAACCTACCCGCATGTCGACATGGCCGCCACAGGTGAGCGTGCCGTCCAGTTGCTGGACCGCATGTTGCGTACGGGCCAGCGCCCAGTTAAGGGCTTTCGCACCTTTGACTACCTGACCTCGCTGCCCTCGCAGTGCACCCTGATCGAGCCCGCCCAGCGCCTGTACCGGCAGCTGGCGCAGCTTCAGGAGCGCAGTGGCGTGTCGCTGGACTTTGCCACCGGCTTTCCCATGGCTGATCTTGCCGAGTGCGGCATGACGCTGCTGGCTTATGGCGTAGACGATGCGGCCACGCACGCTGTGTTGCGTGAGATGGGCGACGCCATTGCCGTGGCCGAACCAGAGTTTTTAACCGACCTGTTGTCCCCCGATGAGGCGGTGCAGCGCGCCATGCAGATCGGGGCGCCGGGTGCCCCCGTGGTGCTGGCCGACACGCAGGACAACCCTGGTGCCGGTGGTAATGGCGACACCACCGGCCTGCTGGAGGCGCTGGTGCGACACCGCCCACCCCACGCCGTGCTGGGCGTGTTGATCGACCCTGCGAGCGCCGCGCAGGCGCATGCGCTTGGTTTGGGTGGTGTGGCCGCATTCGCCCTGGGCGCTACCTCGGGCCTGCCTGGGCAGCAGCCGTTCAAGGCCCGGTTTCGCGTTGAGTACCTTGCCGACGGCCGCCTGACTTGCACCGGCCCGATGTTCTATGGATTGGCGCTGCAACTCGGGCCGATGGCTTGCTTGCGTGAAGAAGTCTCGGGCCTGCGGGTGGTGCTGGCCAGCCGCAAGTTCCAGGCGGCAGACCAGGCCTTGTTTCGTCACGTTGGCATCGAGCCGGTGCAGCAGGCACTGCTGGCACTGAAGAGCTCGGTGCATTTTCGCGCCGACTTTCAGGCCATGGCGCGTGCTGTTCTGGTGGTCAAGTCGCCTGGGCCTGCACTGGCGGACCCGGCGGACTTCAACTGGCAAAAGCTGCGCCCGGGCGTGCGTCTGCGGCCTTTAGGGCCAGTGCATCCCGCGCGCTGAGCGACCCTGCGGACTATTGACAGTCGCCACACCACACCCAGGACCCTCACCATGCCCCCAAGCTCATCCGCCGCCCTGCCCACCACGCCCGCACTGGCCGAGGGCACCCGCTACCGGGTGCTGGGTGCGCTCAGCTTCTCGCACTTTCTCAACGACATGATGCAGTCGCTGATTTTGGCGATCTATCCACAGCTCAAGGGCGATTTCAGCCTGAGCTACGCGCAAATCGGCATCATCACGCTGATGTTTCAGCTCACGGCCTCGTTGCTGCAACCCCTGATTGGCTCCTACACCGACAAGCACCCGCAGCCACGTGCCCTGTCCATCGGCATGGGTTTCACCCTGGTGGGTTTGCTGGTTCTGGCGGTGGCGCCCAATTACGCCATGGTCTTGGTGGCGGCGGCCTTGGTGGGTACGGGCTCGGCGATTTTCCATCCCGAATCTTCCCGTATGGCGCGCCTGGCCTCGGGCGGTCGGCACGGTTTTGCCCAGTCGATCTTCCAGGTGGGCGGCAGTGCAGGGCAGGCCATGGGGCCGCTGGCAGCAGCCTGGATCATCATCCCTTTTGGGCGGCCCAGCGTGGCAGCATTTTCTGCCGCAGCCCTGATGGCGATGGCGGTGCTCTGGCAAGTTGGCAACTGGTACTTGGCGCATCGTGTGGCCAGCGCGGGCCGGCCTGTTGCTGTGGTTAAACCCTCGCCGCTGCCGCCCCGGGTCGTGGTGTTTGCGATCAGCATCCTGTTGATGCTGGTGCTGTCCAAGAGCTTCTACATTGCCAGCATCAACAGTTACTACACCTTCTACCTGATTGACAAGTTCGGCGTCACGGTTTCAGGCGCGCAAATGTACCTGTTCCTGTTCCTTTTTTCAGTGGCGGTTGGGACGCTGTTGGGCGGCTTGGCGACTGACCGGCTCGGGCTTAAACCGGTGATCTGGCTGTCCATTCTGGGCGCCGCGCCGTTCACCCTGATGTTGCCCTACGCCAGCCTCGGCTGGACTGCCGTTCTGACGGTGCTGATCGGCCTGATCACTGCCGCCTCGTTTTCCGCCATCATTGTGCTTGCCCAGGAACTGATGCCGGGCCGGGTGGGCCTGGTGGCGGGCTTGTTTTTTGGGCTGTCTTTTGGTATCGGCGGGCTGGGTGCCGCGTTCCTCGGCTGGATCGCGGATCAGACCAGCATCCCTACGGTCTACCAGCTGTGCTCGTTCATCCCGCTGATTGGGCTGCTGACGGCGTTTTTGCCGAACCTATCAAACAGCAAAACAACATAAGCGCACTGTACGCCAGGAATTTGGCTTCATCAGGCCTGTCTTTTTCCGTCATTCCCGCGAAGGCGGGAATCCAGTGGCCGCTTGGTCAGGGACCGGCCCAAGCGCTGGCTGCGTTGAATGACGACAGCAAATCGTGCCGGGCCGAGAAGCCCAACTCGGCCTGAGCGCAGCGCACGTCAAAGGGCTGTGTGCGTTGGTAGGGGAAGCCGGCAAAGCCGCTGTCGGGCAATGCCACCTCGTCAAAGGCCAGCGCCGGGCGCACCTTGCGCGCCGCCGCCACAAAATCTCCAAAGCTCGCCAACTGGCCGCTGCCGATGGTGTAAACCCGCGACGGTAAGGCCACAGCGTCGAGCGCGGCTACATTGGCTGCGGCAGCGTCGCGCGCGTCGATGAAGTCATCACCCCCAGACCACAGCAACAAGGGGTCGGTCACTGCCACCCGGCCATTAACGGCGCCCTGACCCAGCAGCGTGGCCAGCAAGCGGCCAGGCACCGAGTTGTTGGGCCCGGCCCACAGGCCCAGCACCGCCGAATAACGCAGGATGGCCACGGACAGGCCAAACTGGTCGGCGTAATGCTGGGTGAAGTACTCCGCGGCCAGTTTGCTGGCGGCGTAAAGGCTGCCCGGGCGCTCACTGACCGCATGAAAGGCAAAGTCCTCGTTGATCGGGCTCGTCTGCGGCCGGCGAAACGTCGGGTAGTACAACGTGGTGGAAGAGGCCAGCACAAAGCGGCGCACGCCGCAGGCGCGGGTGGCTTCCAGCAGATTGACCGTGCCGCCCAGGTTAACGTCGGCGGCCAGCGTGGGCGTTTGGCGGATCGCCATGCTTAAAGCGGCGGCGGTATGCACGACCGCCGTTATGCCATGTTGTTGCAGCAGGTCCAACATGGCGGCCCGGTCGCAGACGTTGCCGCTCACGACCGTGACCCGCTCCAGCGGCAGCACCGAGCCGATCAGCACGGGCATCGGTTGCAAGTCCAGCAGCACCACCGGCACGCCGCGCGCAGCCAGCAGCGCAGCGGTCTGGCAGCCGATCAGGCCGGCGCCGGTGATCAGGGTGGCCATGAGGCCTTCAGTCTTCGCTGAAAACTTGGTGGTAGACCCGGCCCTGGAACAGGCCCATCACGGCGCCGATCTGCTGCCGCACGGCCTGGCGCGTTGGGCTGGCCAGCGCCGCGTTCATGGCGTCCAGGCTGTCGAAGTACAAATCAAACACCATGTAGACCGGCGGCGTGCCTTCGTCAGCCTGCACCAGCTGGCGCAGCTTGACCTGGCGGATACCGGGGTAAGTGCCAATAGCAGCCAGCACCGGGCCGGCCATTTGGGCGTCGAATTGCTGGCGGTCGGCGGCCGGGATGCTGCCTTCCAAAATGGCGGAACGGATGATCATGGAAATGTATCCTGGGGTGATTGAGGTGCCATCAGGCGGGCGGTGGCATCGCTGGTGGCCACCA
>CAXNFT010000155.1:0-6023 GCA_964201255.1 Rhodoferax sp. | reverse complement strand
GCGGTGAATACGTCCACCTGTTGGTAGGCTCGGGCTATGTTGGGTGGGCTGTTCATTGGAGTTTTCAAGTTGTCTTCAAGTTGTCTTCAAGTTGTCTTTAGGCCGGCTCAGCTCAGGCGTTTGCCAATAAACACGCTGGCCACCACGGCCAGTGCAAAACCGAGCGTCACCAATTCCAATGGTTCGCCCAACAGCGGTACCGCGGCCAGTATGCTCAAAAAGGGTTGCAGCAGCTGGGTCTGGCTCACCCGCAGGGTGCCGCCCAGGGCCAGGCCGCGAAACCAGGCAAAAAAACCGGCCCACATCGAAAACACGCCCACGTACAGCAGGCCCAGCCAGGCCGGCAGCGCGATCGGGTGCTGCGGCCAGGTCAGCAAAGCACCGGGCAGGGTGACGGGCAGCGCCATCACGCAGATCCAGCAGATCACCCGCTCGGCACCCAGGCTGGGCGTGACCTGGGCGCCAAACACATAGCCCATGGCCGCCAGCAAGACCGCGCCCAGCAAGAGCAGGTCGGCCCACTGCACCGAAAAGCCACCGCTGTGCTGTTGCGCGCGAAACAGCGAGTACGCCACCACCAAGCTGGCACCCGCAGCCGCACTGAGCCAGAAGCCCAGCCGGGCGCGCTGGTGCATCACCCAGGCCGCCGCCGCCGCCGTGACCAGCGGCAGCAGCGCCAGCACCACTGCGGCGTGGCCGGAGCTCACGTGGCGCAAAGCAAAGCCCAGCAGCAGCGGAAAACCCAAGGCGTTGCCCAGCACTGCAAGGGCCAGCGGCCGGCGCTGGGCCCGGGTTGGCCAAGGGGCACGGGTCAATAACAGGAACAGAATGGACAGGGCACCGGCCAGCGTGGCTCGGCCAAAGGTGACAAACCAGGGTGAGAGCTGCGGCGCTTCCGCCGTGCCGGTGGCCAGCCGGGTCATGGGCAGGGTCACCGCAAAAATGGCCACGCCCAACAAACCCAGCCACATGCCCCTGGTTTGCTGCGAGGTGCTCACAGCGTCGCCATCCAGCCGGCGGTCAGCACCAGCACCCCCGCCATGAGCCGGTTGAACCAGCGCAGGCGCAGGCCCGATTGGTCTGGTCCGCTCAGCCAGTCTCGCAGCAGCGAACCCATGACCGCGTAAAGCAGATTACTGAAGAAACCAAAGGCCATCATCAGCGGCAGGATCAGCGCAAAGCGCGGGGCCGCATCGGGCCGGCCAGCCAACCAGCCCGCCACCACGGTCAGCGCCAGCATCCAGGCCTTGATGTTGAGAAACTGCAGCATCACGCCCTGCCAAAAGCTTAACTGCAACTGCTCGGCGTTGGCCTGTTGCAAAGTGTTGCTATTTGCCAGCTTCCAGGCCAGCCACAGCAGGTAGGCCACGCCAAAGGCCTGGATGCCCCAGCGCAGCGGCGGCAGCGCCACCACCAGCGTGCCCAGGCCGCCGGCGCACAGGATCAGCAACAGGCCCCAGCCCACGGGCACGGCCAGCACAAAGCGCATGGCACGGCGCAGGCCCAGGTTGGCGGCCAAGGCGGTGGAGAGGGTGGTGTTGGGGCCCGGGCTAAAGCTGGCCACCGTGGCCAGCACCAGCAGGGCGGTGAGTTCGACGCTGTTCATTGGTTGGCCTGAATTCTGACAGACTCGCCAGAACTGGCCGCCTCTTCTGAAGGCGATTAGACCAGCAGCAGGCTCTTGGCCGGCTGGTGCCGGGTTTGGGCCAGGGTTTGCAGCAGTACCCGGTTCACGGTTTGCGCCTCCACCTGGTGCAGTTCACACAGCAAGCGGGTGCGGTCGGTGTGGTCAGACTCGAGCGCTGTGGCTATTTCCAGCGCTGCCTGTATGGGGCCAGTCTGCTGCTGCAGCGCGGCTTTTACCGGGGCCGGCAGGGGCAGTCGGGCCAGCACCGCGGGCAGGGGCTCGCCCAGCAGCAGGTCCATTTGTGACAGCAGGCCGCACAGGTAGACGTCCTCTTCGGGGCACTGCCCGGCGCCCTCAGTCTGCAACTGCACCATCAGCCGAGCCCGGACCGCCATCGCGGTGCTGATAGGGAGCAAATCGGGGTCACTGCTGGCACGCGGCAATTGTTCGCGCAACCAGGCGCGCAATTGGGCATAGCCCAGGGCTTTGACCGCCCACGACAAAGAGTCCACCGGCACGCGCAGAGCCAAGCCAGCCGAGTTGGCGAAACGCAGCAGCCTGTAAGCCAGGATGGGTTCGCGCCGCAACAGTTGGTCAATGTCGGTGGCGCTGTCGTCGGCGTCCACAGCCTCCAGAAGTCGGGTGATGACGCTGCGCGCCGGCTGGATCAGCCGTTTGCCATAGCCGTCCAACACTTCGTCGACGGGCCAGCCCGCCACGCCCCAGGCGTTGAGCTCATCCAGGCAGAGGTCCACCAACCGGCGGCTGGCCACATCGGCGTACAGATGTCCGCTGGGTAATGCACTGCGTGAGGGCGCCGACCAAGGTTGATCAAAAGCTTTGGGCTTGAGCCTGGACGCCCGCAAGCCGGCCAGGGCCTCCTGGGCTGTCAGGGTCAGCAGCAGGCCGCTGAAGCAGGGCGCCAGCGAACTGGGTGGGCGTGCGCCAGGCGCACCCCGCCACAACAGTGCCAGACCGCGCTGGTGCGCGTGGTGGACCCGACGCGCCATGGACGGGTCGCGCAATTGGCTCTCCTCCAGAATCAGGCCCGGGCTGCCGGGCTGGGCGTTGTCGAGCAGACTGCTCAAAAGCTCGCCAGAGCCGACCGCCAGCAGCAGGGGCAGGGCTTTGCTGGGCCACAGGCCTTGGAGTGCGGCCAGCAGCGCTGGCCCGTCAGTCATCTGCGCCCCGTGGGTGCCAATGGCCAGGCCGACCGCCGCAGGCTCGCGCTGAGCGTTCCAGTACAGCTGGTAGCCCAGCGACACCTGATCCAATACCTGGGCTGCCATCTTGATCAGTTGATGAAATTGAACAATGACAGCTTTTGTACCTGGGCGTAGGACTGCAGCGCCGCCTGGTAACCGGTTTGAATCCGCGTGAAATCAGAAATACCTTTGACCATGTCAAGCTCCTCGGTGCGTGACTTGTCGGCCTGGAGCTGGACGGCTCGTCCCTCTTGGGTGGACTGGATTTGGTCTGCACGGTTCAACCACTGACCCGCCTGGCTGCGCGCCGCCTGCAGTTGGTTCATGCCGGTATCGATCTGGGTCAGCGCCAGCCCGGTGGCCTGAGCGCGCTGGCTGCTGGTGGCGGTGCCGTCGCCGATGGCGGCAATCGCATCGTCGATGACCTTGAACATATTGGTGGTGCTGCTCGGGCTGACCAGCACGGCGTCGCCATCGGCCGGCGTGCCATTGGCCACCAGCGACAGGCCGTCAAAGGTGATGGCCTGGCCCGGCACATAGGGCTGGTTGGTTGGCAGGGCCGTATTGGCAGTGGTGTTGTCTTGCACGCTGTAGGTGGTGGCACCGCCGACCCCGGGTGCGACGGTGAAGGTCACGCTGTAGTCGTGGCCGAGTAGGTCGGTCGGGTTGAGCACCTGGCCGGTGTTGGTCCACAGGCTGCCGGTATTGCTAGTGCCAGTGGCCAAGTTGAAGCTGCCGTTGCCCGAGCGCACATTCATCCAGACGGCTTGTCCGTCCATCGCGGTGGGGAGTCCGACGTCCGTGCCGGCTTGTTGACCGGCCACGCCATTGAAGCTCACGCCGCTGGCACTGTCAGAAAACGGCGCGCTGGCACTGCCCAAACCGCCAAACAGAGGCGTGCCGTTGCTGTCGCGGCTGTTGGCCATGGTAAATAGCTGCTCACGCAAACCGACCATCTCCTTGGCAATGCTGCTGCGGTCCGAGGCGCTGTAGGCACCATTGCCGGCGCTGACCGTCAGCTCGCGCAGGCGCTGCACCACGCTGGTGGCGTCGCCCAGTGTTGACTCTGCTAAGGTGATGGCACTGCGTTGGACCTCGAGCGCCCGGTTGTCGCTGGCGATGCGTGACAGGCGGGTCAAGGCGCGCTCGGCCTGGGCCGCACCGGTCGGGTCGTCGCTGACCCGGTTGACGTTTTTGCCGGAAGTCAGCTTCTCTTGCTGGCCGGCCAGTTCGCTTTGGCGGGCGTAGATGTTTTGCAGGGCATTGTCGTAAGCGTTGGCTGAACTTAGTCGCATGGTGGAATCCTATTGGGGCGGCCAGACTAGCGGCCCAGACTTTGCAGCAGTGCGTCGAACACGCCCTGCGCAATCTGCAGCATCTTGGCTGAGGCCTGGTAGGCCTGTTGGTACTGGAGCAGTTTCGCGGCCTCTTCGTCCAGGTTCACGCCGGCCACGCTGGAACGGTCCTGCTCGACGTTGTTGGCAATCGACTGCGAGACGTCAGCGGCGTACGAGGCGCCCTGCACCATCACGCCAACCTGGGCCATCAGGCCGGCATAGCCGTCGGTCATGGCGGAGCCGTCAAACAGGGCTGCATCGCGCAGGGCCAGCAGGCTGAGCGCGTTACCGGCGTTGAGCCTGGGGTCAGCGTTTGGTTGTACTGTTGCGTTGCTGCCCACCACAAAGGTGTCGCCGGCCACAGCGGCGCCTTTGAGCGTCAGGGACCAGCCTGTGGCGCTGGCGGTGGCAGTGGCCGGGTTGTACTCTATGGCCTGACCTGCGGTGTAGGGGTAGGTGGTGGCCCCGGTGTCTGACCGCGTGTATTGGCCAAACTCGTTGAAGGTCAGCGTCACGGCCGCTGGTGCGGGTACCGAGCGCGTGGCCAGGCTGGCCAGCGCCAGCGTGCCCAGGTTGTCGCTGCCAGCCCGCACCGCTACCGGGCTGCTGATGGCGAGCGCGCCAGGTGAGACAAAGGCGGTGGCTATGGTGGCGGCCACGGCACTGAAGGGCTTGAGCAGAAAGCTGTCGCCCTGGGTGGCGGTACCAGTGACGGCCAGGTCCAGGCCGTCGATCGTGATGGGTAGGGTCGAGAACTCGGTCATCTGCCCATCGGACAGGCGGGTCACGCTACCGGCACTGCTGCCTGTGAAGTCGATCTGGTAGTCGGAGGCCTGGAGCGAACTCGCGCCAGAGCTGGGAATGGTTTGTACCGCGATCGCCACAGTGGCATTGCCGGTATTGCTCTTGGCCGGGCGGCCATCAGGGATCGGGCCCATCTGGATCAGGTCACCGCCGGCGGCGCCTTTCAGGTCAAGCCCAAGCCGGTGTTGCGCATTGACGGCGGTACCGATGGCCAGCGCCAAGCGGCCCAGCAGTTGGCCCGCGTCCTGCAGGTCACTGTTTTGAAATCTCAGCAAGCCGGCCAATTTGCCGCCACCCAGCGTCGCCTCTTCCAGCACCGTGGTGCTGCTGCCCTGCGTCAGGGTAAGCTTGGCTGTTGACGGGTCGCCGAAGGCGTCTGTGCCAAGTGCCACTGGTCGGATACTGGTGCCCAGCACCAGGGGTTGGCTGCTCGCTAGAAAGATGCTGACGGTGCCGTCGTCGGCCGCCACACTGCTGGTCTGCACGTAGCCGTTCAGCTCCTTGATCAGTTGGTCACGCTGGTCCAGTAAATCATTGGGCGCCTGTCCCGAGCCATTGGTCCGTGCAATCTCCTGATTGACCTTGGAAATGCGGACGGCCAGCGAATTGACCGAGGCCACTGCCGATGCCAGCTCACTGCCGACACCGCGTCTAAGGTCGGTCATGCGGCTCTCAGCGGTCCGAATCCGCGCGGTAGCCTCGTCGACCCGCGTCAGGACGACGGCGCGCGCGCTGAGGTCGGTGGGCGCGTTGGCGACGTCTGAGAATGCGTTCATCATGTCGCTGATGGCTGTCCCAAGCCCGGCTTCACCACCCTGGAATACATCCTCCAACTGCTTGAGCTGCGCCAAACGTTGGGTATCACTGGCAGCCACCGAGCTGGACAAGGCCGCCTGCCGTGTCAGAAATTCGCTGTGCTGGCGTTGTACGGTTGAGATGTCGACACCAGCGCCGATATAGCCGCCGCCAGTGAACTGCCCTTGCACGGTTTGCACCACCACCGACTGGCGTGAGTAGCCCGGCGTGTTGACGTTGGCAATGTTGTTGCCG
>CAXNFT010000154.1:0-6046 GCA_964201255.1 Rhodoferax sp. | reverse complement strand
CTGACGTAGAAGTTGTTGCCGTCAACCAGGGCGTACACCAGGGGGCTCCATGACAGCTTGATTGCCGAATGCTGTGCCGCTCAACCTTGGTCCGCTAAACCGTGAACTGTTTAATGGCACTGGTCACCACGCCCCAGATCTCGATCGTCTGCCCGTCCTTCGGCGTGATGTCCGGATAGGTCGGGTTGGCGGCCTTGAGTTTGACGCGCCCGGCGCGCTGGTACAACTGCTTGACGGTGAAGTCCCCGTCCACGATGGCCACCACGATGTGGGTGTTGCGCGGCTTGATGGCACGGTCCACCACCAGGATGTCGTTGTCGAAGATGCCGGCCCCGGTCATGGAGTGGCCACTGGCGCGCAAAAAGTAGGTGGCCTGGCTGTGCTTGATGAGCAACTGGGCTAGGTCAATGCGCTGGGCCCCCAGGTCTTCCGCCGGGGAGGGAAAACCGGCCTGGACACTGCCGCGCAGGAAGGTGGCCGGCAGGGCCCCGTCGCCCGCCTGGACGGGTGTGGCCGAAATCAATGAGCTGTGCATTCATACAGTATAGATGCGTTGATCTAAAAATGGCAAATCGCAGCCCAGCGGGAAAAATAGGAGCGGGCGCTAACTTAGCCAGACGCCGAAGCCCTGGGCCCGCAAGCGGATGCCGAGGTCGACCTCCATGTACTGGGCATCACCGTAGGGTATGGGGTTGAGGTGCTCAAACAGCGCCGTCATCAATCTAAGCCCGAAGCGCTTGGCGTACTTGTTGGCGCGGATGCCAGCCTTGTGGTTGTCAAAGCGCACGTCCGGGTCCAGCCCCGTCATTCCGACGGAGACATGGTGGGTGTCGCGCATGATGGCATTGTGGGCCTGCAGGATGACGATTTAGTGCGCAGACCTGTAACCAATCAACAAAACGACCATAGCAAAAACCTCATCGTTTCGCAGAATCTAACGTCGGCCCAGTACGCGCCTTGCGCCACTGCGAGTCCTGCTGATGAGTTTGTGTTTGGTACGCTGGCGGGGATCGAACCCGCGACCCTTGGCTTCATCTGATCTTGGCCTCAAGCCCGAGGCGGCAGACGCGCGGTTGATTTGTACCGCATACTCCGGTTAAGGATTTTTATATGACCGCAATTCTTCATCACCATGGCGATGAGCCAGGTTTCGGCCCCGCCTTCCCGGCGCTTTACAACGTGGTTTATTGCAGCCGCGCCACCCCCGACGTGGACGAAGCCGCTGTACAGCGCATCATCGCCACCGCGCGCCGCTGGAACCCTGAGCATGGCGTGACGGGCATGCTGGTCTTCGGAAGCGGCATCTTTTTCCAGTGGCTGGAAGGCCCGCGCGACAACGTCATGGCGCTGATGTCGCGGTTGCGCGACGACCGCCGCCATGACAGCATCGTGCTGCTGAGCGAGGTGGAAGATGTCCGTGAGCGCCTGTTCCCCGACTGGGATATGGAACTTGTTACGGGCGACCATATTCGCGATGTGCTGCAGGACGCCCTGGACAGCGCCACCGACGCGCAGAACGCGCAGGCCCTGGGCTTTCTGCTGACCGAACTCGATGCGGGGAGATTACGCGGCCTCGACCCTGCCTGAGCCGACGACGCTGGGCGTCACACCATTTCCGGGGGCTAAGGTTCTAGGTGTTCGCTGGTTGCGCAAATGTTTCTGGCACCCGCAGGCACATCAGTGCACCCAGGCCGGCAGTGCAAGCTGCGCAGAACATGGGCGCACCCACCCCATAGGTATCCACGAGCCAGCCGCCGCAGGCCAATGCAGCGCCGAGCGCCACCATAAACAGGGTCATGTTCCAGGTGAAAGCCTCGGTCGTGTACTCGGCCGTCGTCAATTTCCCCAACTGCATCTGGCTCGCAGTAATCGCCGGCCCAACCGCCAGGCCACACACCGCAAAGCCCATCGCAAACACCCACAGCGAGGACACTTGGGTCAGTAGCAAACTCAGCATGGCGATCCACACATGCGCCAACGCCATTTGGCGGTTGAGCGGCCAGGAAAACTGGCGCGTGCCGTACATCAAGCCGGCAATCGCAGACGGAACGGAGTAGGCAGCGAACAGCCAGCCCACAGCAGCCTGGCTGCCAGCCGTTTTAGCCGCGGCCATCATGCTGATTTCCTGCAAGCCAAAACTAGCCCCCAACAGCATGGATACGACCAAGGCACGGCGCACGCCCAGGAGCTTGAGTGGCCCCAGCCAATGACGTTCACCCAGCTCGACCTCACCCCAACGCTCAAGCGCACCCGAGCGCGCAAACAGCACAATGCCCAGTAAGGTGGCGCAGGCAGAAAACATCAATGCAACAGCGGGGGCCTCAAAAAACAGAAAGAAGCTGACGATCAAGGGGCCGCACACAAAAATGGTTTCCATGATCACACCCTCCAGCGCAAACCCCAGCTGCTTGGTAGCGTCGGGCAATTTCGACTTGCGCCACATCGCACGCACGGTCATCGATACCGGAGGACACGACATCCCGGCTAACAGCGCAAACACCATCAGTAGCGACGGCGATACCCGCTGAAGCGCGGCAATCACCAGCAGCACTAAGGCAATGGCGTGCGCAATACCAAACGGCAGCATGGCCGCACTAGGGCCACGCTGGTCCACGAATCGCCCTAGCAAAGGCGACGCCACGCCCAAGGCTATCAAGTAGGCAGCGCTGACGCTGCCACCGATGGAAAACGAGCCGTAAAGCGATTGCAACATCAAAGTCAGCGACAGGCCATTGATGCCCGCCGGCAGGCGCGGCAGGATGGAGGCCAACACAATGCGCTTGAGTTCGCGGTCAGAGAAAAGAGTTTTATAGGGGCCGAGATTGAGCAAGGGGCTGATTTCTAAGGGTTGGTTGGAGGGTCGGTTGGCAATAAACCCTGTGCTACGACGAGCAACTGCAGTGCGAGGTGCCGCCTAAGTCAAAGTGCTCATCCCGCTTCTTGGTGTAATACAGCGAGGCGAGTTCTGGCGACTGCTCACAGTAGGGTTTTGCCAGCAAAGCGTGCAGGCGCCGCACCAGCGTGAAATCCCCAGCGTCCGTGGCGCTGCGGTAGGCCTCTACCAGCATCCACTCCCTTGGGATGTACTTGGGGTTGACCTGCTTCATGGCCACCGACACCTCCAGGGGGCCACGTCCTTCTTGTATTAATGCCGTGTGCCACTTATGCAGCCACGCACCCCAGCGGGCCTCCATCACTGCTGGGTCTTGACCATAAGCCCCACGGCTTGTGTAGAAGCTGGGACGCAAGTCCGCCACCTGCTTGGGTAGGCTGGACAGCTCCCGCCAGAAGATCGTGTAGTCCACCGGAGTTTGTGCCATGAGGGTGTGCAACTCGGCAAATAATTCCGCACGAAATTCGATCAAGCCCATTTTTTGTGCCCACATGGCGTGCAAAGTCTCCGCCATGCGGTCCGGCAGCGCCTGCATCACCGCGTCCATTGCCTCAATGGCGCGGGTGTCCTGTCCCAGTAAGGGGGCCATGGCGATGCAGAACATCTTGAAATTGGCCATTGCGGCCATGGGCTGGTTCATAAACGCGAAATGTTCCCCGCCACCAATCCACATTTGAAACGCGGGGTCATACGCTTCCATGAAACCAAAGGGACCGTAGTCCAGCGTGCGCCCCCCCAATGCACAGTTGTCGCTATTGAAGTTGCCTTGGCAGTACCCCACTCGAATCCAGTGGGCCACAAGATGCGTCAAACGCACACCAAACTCACGTGACATGGCGACGACCTTGTCCGCTAGCATCACCTCGGGGCCGTGCAGGGCGGCGGCCAAGTCTGGATACTCGCGGTCGAGTGCATACAGAAAAATCGCCTCCAGTTCGGCCAGCGCGCGCGGGTGCGCGTTGTGCTTAGCCCGCCGACCAAACAATTCGACTTGACCGACCCTCAAGAAGGAGGGGGCTGCACGGGTAGTGATAGCCGCCGGCTCGTCAACCATGCGGTCGGGCTCCTCGGTTTTGGCACCTAGTGAATACCAAGGACGTGGGACTGTTTCACTGCCCGAGGCAAAGAGGCACAGGGCCCGCGCGCTTGGCACTCGCAGGGCCGCCATGGCTTCCGAGGCTAAAAACTCACGGATGCTGGATCGCAGCACAGCACGGCCATCGCCACCGCGGCAATATGGGGTGGTGCCGCCGCCCTTGAGCTGGAACTCCCAATGCTGCCCATCGGCGAGCATCACCTCCAGCACCGAAATGGCGCGTCCGTCGCCGTAGCCATTGCCGGTCCTGAAAGGGCAGTTGTTCACCATTTCCTGCCCGTAAATGCTGAGTGCGTAGCCGGTCGCCCAGCCGTTGGAGCGCAAGATCGTAGACAAGCTGTCGACGTTAGCTGCCTCCACGCCTGAGTCCAGATCACCCGTGAAGAACTGCATAAATGCCGGGTCACTGGCGACCTCGTCTGCCAACCCCAATGCCTGAAAGAGGGCTTGGCTGTGAATGACGTAGCGGGGCGCTGGCAGTGAGGTCGGGCGTACCTCAACGTAATGACCGGACTTTACCTGGCGTGCGGTCTTATTGGGCGCATGGCGGGCTTGCTCCGGGTCCGGGGTGAGATTTCGCAGCAAGGCGGGGTACGCCCGTTGCATCAGGGCAGTGAAGGAGAGCGCAGGGGTGCTATTCATACAACTGGTTGCGAATTTTTCTAAAGTTGGAATTGTCTGCCTTTGAGAAAAATAAATCTGCCACTTCAACAAAGGACGATATTTGGCAGTATCCGGTCACCCAATGAAGGTATGGGTGATGGCCGTGCTTTGTGCTTGCCATCCAGACGCCGAGCCAGCGCGAACGGATGGGCTCTTCACGTCTTGGCGCCCAAGTGGCCTCGGACTGCCCAATCAGGTGGGGCCTGGCATCCCGAGCATCCGCGCCGCTTTGCCCAAGCGGGTGTCGAAGCAGGCAAATTGAATTTCCTCCCCCGCCATGTCCTGCAAACCCCGCGCGGCCGCGAGTTGCACGCTGTCGTAACCGCGCAGGGCAAAAGTGTCGGCATACTCACCGGCCAGTTCCACGAGCGCTTGAGTTACCTCAACAACGACATACCTCGGCCAGTCAGTTCGCAGGCGTTTTCGGACTACTTCGATCGCATCGGCGTCGTTTGGGAATTCGCGGGCGCGACGCGCCACGGCAGCCATCATCTCTGCCCATGCAATCCGACAGACCGCAATGGCGCTGGCCGCGCCAGCCAGAGTCTGCATTTCGCGGCTCGAATCCTCGAGGATGTACAGCTTTACCAATGCAGAGGTGTCGCAGAACAGGATCAACGACGGTCCTCCAGCACCATTTGACTGACGGATGTTCCGCGTGATGTCAGCTGCACCGGCAACTTATGTCGAGGCTTGCCACCACTCCAGGACACGGCGCCGCTGGCAATAAGCCTGCGCAGTCCGGCCTCGGCTTGCTCAGGAATACCGATGATGCGGGCGATGGGCTTGTTGTGCGAGGTCACCTCGATGATCTCGCCATGCTGGGCGCGCGACAACACGCGGGAAAGGCTGGCTTTGAGTTCGCGAACAGCAACCGACATGTTGGGTCTCCAGAAAATGTGCCCACATTGTATCTGCCATCAGCTTAATTATGTCCTCTTTGCATCTGCATTGTGTCAGCAGTGGAGGCCATAAAGAGTCGACAGCCGTGCCGTCTCGGGGCATGCACCAGCTATGGGAAAGTCGGCCTCATGCAAATCAATACCTCGGTCAAGACTCTGGCGCACAACGATGGCGTAGATCAACAGGCTCCGCTGCTAGCCAGGCCCTCCCACGTATTTGTCGGAAACTGCTTCGGCCACATCGCTCAGCCGAGGCGACACGAAGCCCGGGTATCAGGCCCAAAAGCTTCGAGGTGATTGCAGATCCTTGGCCCAATGGAACAGATGCTTCCATAGCAGTTTGGGGCTCGTGCTGCTGGCAGATGCAAGCTCTTCCACGGCGGCCACGGTCAATGACACGGGACCTGCGCGTTATGCCACCGCCATTTGCTGTTGACGTATTTGCGCTTGGCAACCAAACAGCAATGTGAATGGTTACTCACTGGCAAAGCC
>CAXNFT010000153.1:0-6049 GCA_964201255.1 Rhodoferax sp. | reverse complement strand
CGCACCTTGATGATCGGCGACACCACGCATGACCTGCAGATGGCGCGCAATGCGGGTTGCGCCAGTGTTGCGGTGAGCTATGGCGCACACAGCCCGGAGGCCTTTGGCGCACTTGGGCCGCTGTTTGTGGCGCAGTCGGTGCCCCAGTTGCACCAGTGGCTGTTACAGCATGGCTGAAGCCGGGATGTGACCATGCCGAATAAGGATGCCATAGCGTTGTGCGCTTCGACCGATTTGGCCAATGGTGGCCTGGCCATGTCATTTGACGTGTTGTATGCCGGCCAAACCTGCAGCGCCTTTGCCATTCGCTACCAAGGCCAGGTGCACGCCTACCTGAACCGCTGCGCCCATGTGGCCATGGAGATGGATTTCCAGCCCAATCGTTTCTTTGACATCAGTGGCGATTGGCTGATCTGCGCCACCCACGGCGCGCTTTACCAGCCGCAGACCGGCCAGTGCCGGAGCGGTCCTTGTCGGGGCGGCCTGATCAAAATCACCTTATCCGAGAGCGACGGTGCCGTGCACTGGCATACTGCCCATAACCTACAACCCCTTGAGTTTTGAATGAACGACCCTCTGAGCCCCGAGCCTGGTACCACCCCTTCTGCTGGATCTAATCCATCAAATCAGCCACCAAGCCTTGCTGATGTAGATGGTAGTGCT
This sequence comes from Rhodoferax sp., assembly GCA_964201255.1. Classification (GTDB taxonomy): domain Bacteria; phylum Pseudomonadota; class Gammaproteobacteria; order Burkholderiales; family Burkholderiaceae_C; genus Rhodoferax. The sequence goes on along the minus strand of CAXNFT010000153.1, from coordinate 5,386 downwards.
ATGAAAAATGAAGAGAAGGTCGGTCAGCAGACAGCTCCGGGTTGGGAGCGCGCCACGCTGGAAAAACTGGCTTTTGCGGCGCTTGAGGAGCAACGGGTGGCGCGACGCTGGCGCAACGGCGTGCGCCTGGCTTGGCTTGGTTTTTTGATGGTGGTGGCCTGGATTGGCTTTAGCCAAAATGGGCCCACTCGCGATGTGTCTCAGCCCCACACGGCTGTGGTCGAGATCAAGGGCGAGATCGCCTCAGGTGCTGAGGCCAGTGCCGACGCGATTGGCGCCTCGCTAAGGGCGGCCTTTGAGGACCAGGGCGCTTTGGCCGTGGTGCTGTTGATTAATTCACCGGGGGGCAGCCCGGTCCAGGCCGGCATCATCAACGACGAGATTCGCCGCCTGAAAGCCAAGCACCAAAAGCCGGTCTATGCCGTGGTGGAAGAGTCTTGCGCCTCGGCCGCTTATTACATTGCCGTGGCAGCCGACAAGATTTTCGTCGACAAGGCCAGTATTGTGGGCAGCATTGGCGTGCTGATGGATGGCTTTGGCTTCACCGGGCTGATGGACAAGCTGGGCATTGAACGCCGTCTGATGACCGCGGGTGAAAACAAAGGCTTTCTCGACCCGTTCAGTCCGCAGACCGACAAACAGCGGGTGTTTGCCCAATCCATGCTGGACCAAGTGCATCAGCAATTCATTTCGGTGGTGCGGGCCGGACGCGGTGCACGCCTGAAAGAGACGCCGGAGACCTTCAGCGGCCTGTTCTGGAGTGGCGAGCAGGCGGTAGCGTTGGGTCTGGCGGACCAATTGGCCAACCTGGACTATGTGGCGCGAGAAATCGTCAAAGCCGAAAACATCGTTGACTACACCCGTCACGAAAACGTGGCCGAGCGTCTGGTCAAGCGTTTTGGAGCCTCCATCGGAGAGTCGGCGGTGCGCACTCTCGGTCACAGCGCGGTGCTGCGCTAAAGGGTCTCGGTGGGCTCAGCGGCCCATGGCAAATATGGCAGGTGTGTGCTTGTCCAGTGCGGCACTGTGCTGGCGCCACTGCTTGACGGAATGGCTGTGGCACTGCGCCGCGGCCAGTGTCAGGCCACTGCAGATGGCGAGCCGGGTGTTGTGTTGCAAAGTTTGTAGCAGAGCCTGCAGCATGGCGGCATTGCGATAGGGTGTCTCGATGAAGATCTGGGTCTGGCCCGTTTTGAGGGCCAGAGATTCGAGGTCGCGAATGCGTTGGGTTCGCTCGCCGGGATCTTGCGGCAGGTAGCCGACAAAGGCGAACTGCTGGCCGTTAAGACCGCTGGCCGCCAGCGCCAGCAACACAGAGACCGGTCCGACCAAGGGCACCACTGTCAAGCCCAGGTCATGGGCCGCGCGCACCACCGACGAGCCCGGGTCAGCCACCGCCGGCATACCGGCCTCGCTGACCAGGCCCATGTCATGGCCGACCAGGGCTGGTGCCAGCAGGGGGCGGGCGTCAAAGTTACCGTGATGATCGCCTTTTTTGTGAACCTCGCGGGGCAACTCCTGCAGTTGCAAGTCTTGTAAGGGCTGCAGCAGGGGGGCGATTTCATCCACGCGCTTGAGGTAAGCGCGGGTTGATTTGGCGTTTTCGCAAATCCAATGGCGCAGTCGTGCTGCGACTTGCAAGGTGCCTAGCGGCAGGCTGTCCTCCAGCCGGGTTGGTGATTCGCAGCCAAAATCGAGTGGTGCCGGCACCAGGTAAAGCCTGCCGGGCACTTCGCCGCTTGCCGGCAGTGGCCCAGCGCTCATGCCGTCAGCAGCCGCACACCGGCGGCTGTCAGCATGCGGCAAGTGCGAATCAGTGGCAGCCCCACCAGTGCTGTGGGGTCGTCGTTGTCGATGCGCTCCACCAGCGCAATGCCGAGCCCTTCGCTTTTGGCGCTGCCGGCGCAGTCGTAGGGTGTCTCGGCCAGCAGATAAGTTTCTATCTCAGCATCGCTGATAGCCCGGAACAGCACCTTGACCTCTGCCAGGTCCATCTGCGCAAAGCCGCTGGCTTGGCAGACCACCGCCACAGCAGTCTGGAAGATCACGGTTTGCCCCCGCATCTGGCGCAGTTGCGCCACCGCCCGCTCATGGTTGCCGGGCTTGCCCAAGGCCTGGCCTGCCAGGTCAGCCACCTGGTCTGAGCCAATCACCACATGCTCTGGAAACCTGGCTGCCACGGTGCGCGCCTTGGTCATGGCCAGGCGGCAGGCGAGTTGCTGGGGTGTCTCGTTGGGGAGGGCAGTTTCGTCGACGTCGGGTGCCGCCACCTCGAACGGGATACGCAAACGGGCCAGCAATTCGCGCCGGTAGGGGGAAGTTGAGCCGAGCACCAGCCGGCGTTCTACGATTTCAGTCATGTCGCGATTCTCTTACACTGAGGCCATGCAGCACGAAACCCGGGCACCCTCACTTGACATTCAAGCTTTCGCCGAATCGGCGCGGTCGCGCTCAGGCCGTGATTTGCTATCGAATTACGAGCGACTGATTGAGGAAACTCAAGGGCTGGGGGCCGATAACCCAGTTGAGTGGTCGGTTCAGGGCGCCTTGCGTGCAGACCTAACTGGCGCCAGCCAGGCCTGGCTGCATCTGACCCTGGCCGCCAGCCTGCCACTGACCTGCCAGCGCTGCCTGGGCCCGGTCGAGGAGTCGCTTGCCATTGACCGGTGGTTCCGATTTGTCGAGACCGAAGCCTTGGCCGAGGCGCAGGATGATGAGGCTGAAGAAGATGTGCTGGTGACCAGTCGACAATTTAATTTGGCTGGCCTCATCGAGGATGAAGTGCTGATGGCCTTGCCGCTGGTGCCGCGTCATGACGCCTGTCCGGCTGGCCTAAAAATGGCGGTGGCTGACCCGGGTTTTGATGAGCAAGTGCCGGAAAAAGCCCATCCGTTTGCTGCGCTGGCCAAGTTGCGACGCGGTGGCGCTTAGTGAATTGGCGCCAAGTTACGCTATACTATTTGGCTTCGTACGGCCTTTTGCCGTGCATTCCACTCACCCGCCGTTGCGCTAATTGCGCAGCGCACAGCGCACAGACGCAAGGAGCAGACCATGGCTGTCCAGCAAAATAAGAAGTCGCCTTCAAAACGCGGTATGCACCGCTCGCACAACGCTCTGGTCGTGCCCGGCATCGCTGTCGAACCCACCACAGGTGAAACCCACCTGCGTCATCACATCAGCCCAACCGGTTTTTACCGTGGGCGCAAAGTCCTCAAGACCAAGTCTGAAGCCTGATCGCGAGCACTCTATCCGGGCCCGATGCTACTGACCTTGTAGCCTCGGGCCTTTGTTTTGATGCTGTCCCTCTTCGGTTGCCTTTTTGCCCTTAGCGCCGCTGCGCCATGATCACCATTGCCGTCGACTGCATGGGTGGAGACCATGGCCCACGGGTCACGCTGCCGGCCTGCCGACAGTTCTTGTTAAAGCACCCCGATGCGCACTTGCTTTTGGTCGGGCTTGCCGAGCCGCTTCAATCCTTTGTCCATCCCCGAGCCACTGTGATCGCCGCCAGTGAGGTGGTCACCATGGACGACCCACTTGAAGTAGCGCTTCGCCGCAAGAAAGACTCTTCGATGCGGGTCGCCATTCAACAGGTGAAGGACGGTCAAGCCCAAGCCGTGGTCTCGGCGGGCAACACGGCGGCCCTGATGGCCATCTCCCGTTACCTGCTCAAGACTCTGGATGGCATTGATCGGCCCGCGATTGCCGGCCAGATTCCCAATGCCAAGGGTCGGGCTACCACGGTGCTCGACATGGGCGCCAACGTCGACTGCACCGCCGAGCACCTGCTGCAGTTTGCTGTGATGGGGGCGGCCCTGGTGTCTGTGCTCAATGGTGAAGATAACCCGACGGTCGGGTTGCTCAATATTGGCGAAGAAGCGATCAAGGGCAACGAAGTCATCAAAAAAGCCGGTGAACTGCTGCGTGCTGCTGCCCAGGCCGGAGATCTCAATTTTATTGGCAATGTTGAGGGCAATGACATTTTCAAAGGCAAGGCCGACATCGTCGTTTGTGACGGTTTCGTTGGCAATGTCGCGCTCAAGGCCAGCGAAGGTCTGGCTACCATGATTGTCGATTTCCTGCGGGCCGAGTTCTCGCGCAACCTGTTGACCAAAATGGCCGCTGTGGCCGCCTACCCAGTGATTGCAGCGCTTAAAAAGCGCATGGACCACCGCCGTTACAACGGTGGCGCCCTGCTGGGCCTGCGCGGTTTGGTATTCAAGAGCCATGGCTCTGCCGATGAACTCGGTTTTGGCTTTGCCCTGACACGCGCCTACGATGCGGGGCGCAACGACTTGTTGCAACGGGTGCAAGCCCGTATCGCCCGTGCCGCGCCGCTATTGACCAGCACTGAAGCCATGGTCCTCCCCGAGTCCAGCCCCTCCTTGAGCGTCTGACCCATGACACTGTATTCCCGAATTACCGGCACCGGCAGCTATTTGCCGCCACGGCGCCTGAGCAACGCTGATTTGGTGGCCGAATTGGCCCTACAGGGCGTGGAGAGTACGGACGACTGGATCGTCGACCGCACCGGCATCCGGGCTCGGCATTTTGCCGCCGACGGTGTGTTCAGCAGTGACCTGGCACTGCCTGCCTGCCGTGCTGCGCTGGAGGAGGCGGGATTGCAGGCCAACGACATCGACCTGATCATTGTGGCCACGTCCACCCCTGACATGGTGTTCCCCTCCACCGCCTGCATCTTGCAGCACAAGCTCGGCGCGGCCGGTGGCGCCGCGTTTGATGTGCAAGCCGTTTGTAGCGGTTTTGTCTACGCGTTGACCGTGGCCGACGCCATGATTCGCACTGGTGCGGCGCACAAGGCGCTGGTGGTGGGCGCCGAAATTTTCTCCCGTATTCTCGACTTTAAGGACCGTACCACTTGCGTGCTGTTTGGCGATGGTGCCGGTGCAGTCGTGTTGGAGGCATCTGACGTGCCCGGCATTTTGGCCAGCGACCTGCACGCCGACGGCCGCCACGTTGGTATTCTGTGCGTGCCTGGTCATGTGGCGGGCGGTCAGGTGTTGGGGGACCCGCTGCTGAAGATGGATGGACAGGCTGTGTTCAAGTTAGCAGTGGGCCTGCTGGAGGGGGCAGCGCATGCGGTGCTGGACAAGGCCGGCAAGACCGAGGCCGACATCGACTGGCTGGTCCCGCACCAGGCCAACATCCGTATCATTCAGAGCACGGCGCGCAAGCTCAAATTGTCGATGGACAAGGTGATCGTCACCCTGGACCAACATGGCAATACGTCGGCTGCCTCGATCCCGCTGGCGCTGGATACCGCCGTGCGAAGTGGCCGTATCCAGCCGGGCGACACGCTGATGCTGGAAGGCGTGGGTGGCGGCTTCACCTGGGGTGCAGTGCTCCTTGATTTATAGCGCTAGAG
>CAXNFT010000152.1:0-6132 GCA_964201255.1 Rhodoferax sp. | reverse complement strand
AAGCCCATGCCGCCCCAGAACTGCAGGCAGCCGTCCGGAATCAGCCGGTTGAGCCGGCCGGCCTTGAGTTTGGCCATGGACGCCAGCTCCAGCACGTCCTTGCCCTGCACGTACTGGGCGCATGCCTGGTGCGTGAGGGCGCGCAGGCATTCCAGCTCGGTCTTCATCTCGGCCAGCTTGAACTGAACCCACTGCTGGTCGGCCAGCGTGGCGCCAAACAGCTGGCGTTCTTGCGCCCAGTCCACCGTCCACTGGATGCAGTTGGCCAGGCTTTGCAGGCAGCTGGCAGCGGCCCACAGCCGCTCCTCCTGAAACTGCATCATCTGGTACATGAAACCGTGGCCTTCTTCACCGATGCGGTAGCGCTGCGGCACCCGCACCTCGTCAAAGTAAATCAGCCCAGTGTCGCTGGCGTGCATACCGATCTTGCGGATTTTTTGGGCTTTCTCGATGCCCGGCAGGTTCATGGGCACCATCACCAGGCTTTTGTTGCGGTGTTGCGGGCCGTCGCTGGTGTTGACCAGCATGCACATCCAGTCGGCCTGCAGGCTGTTGGTGATCCACATCTTCTGGCCGGTGATGACGTAGTCGTCGCCATCCTTGCGCGCGTGGCTTTTGATGGAGGCCACGTCGCTGCCCGCGCCGGGCTCGCTCACGCCGATGCAGCCCACCATGTCGCCGGCAATCGCCGGGGCCAGAAACTCGCGCCGCAGTTCGTCGCTGCCAAAGCGGGCCAGCGCCGGCGAGCACATGTCGGTCTGCACGCCAATCGCCATCGGGATGGCGCCGCAGTCAATGTGGCCCAGCGCCTCGGCCATGGCCAACGCATACGAGTAATCCAGCCCGGCGCCGCCATAAGCCTCCGGCTTGGTCAGTCCCAGCAGGCCCAGGTTGCCGAGTTTTTTGAATACCTCGTGCGCCGGAAACATCTCGGCCGCCTCCCACTCGTCCACATGGGGGTTGATCTCGGCGTCAATGAAGCGCTTGAGGGTGTTCTGGATTTCCAGGTGCTCGTGGGTGTAGTGCATAGGTGGCTCCGAGGCGGGTCAGGAAAAAACCTTGGGCGTCTGCGCCCGGTGAAAGCCGTTAAAGGGCTTGACGGCATCGCGCTGGCGGGCCGCATCGGCAGGCTCGCCCATGGGCCAGCCCAGGCGCACCTGCGGCCGCGCGCCGTCGATGCGCAGGGTGCTGCCGCTGATGAAGCTGGCCGCCGGGCTGAGCAAAAAGACAATGCCGGCGGCCGTCTCGGACTCGGTGCCAAAGCGCCCCAGCGGTACGGTGCCGGCCATGGCGCGCAGCATCGGCCCCGCATCTGCCGGGTAATGGTCCATGCCGCTGGAGGCAATGTAGCCCGGCGCCACCGCGTTCACCCGCACACCCTGCCCGGCCCACTCCACCGCAGCGGTCTCGGTGAAGCTGACCATGCCGGCGCGCGCCGCGCCGCTGTGGCCCATGCCCGGCATTGAGCCCCAGATGTCGGCCACGATGTTGACAATACTGCCGCCGCTGTGTTGCATGGCCTGCAAAAAGCACTCGCGCGCCATCAGAAAGCCGCCGGTCAGGTTGGTGTCGAGCACTGCCTGCCAGCCCTTGGCGCTGATGGCCTGCAGCGGCGTGATGTACTGGCCGCCGGCGTTGTTGACCAGACCGTCAATGCGGCCGTGCTCGGCCAGCACGGCGGCCACGGTTTGTTTGACCGCGTCTTCCTGCCGGATGTCACACACCTGCAGGCTGGCCAGGCCGCCGTCCTCTGCAATCTCGCTGGCCACGGCCTGCAGCTTGTCGAGTTTGCGGCCCACCAGCACCACCCTGGCCCCCAGGGCGGCCAACTCGTGCGCGGTGCAGCGGCCGATGCCGGAGCCCCCGCCGGTGACGATCACCACCCGGCCGGCAAACAGCTTGGGGGCAAATACCGAGGCATAAGTCATCCGATCTCCTTCAAAAGCAGGCGGTGGCAGAACCAGGAAATTGCTACTAAATAAATAGCTATAACCCCAATAACTACGGGGGCTAGAGGCCGATTTTCCTTAAATTTTGCTGAAGTCAGGCTTGCGCTTTTCCATGAAGGCGGTGAAGGCCTCGCGCGCCGCCGGCTTGGCCAGCATGCGGCCAAAGCTCTGCGCCTCTTGTGCCATGCGCTGCGCCACCACATCGACCTGGCCCAGCTTCATCAGGCGCTTGGTCTCGATCAGCGAGCCAAGCGGCTTGGCCGCCAGCTTTTGGGCCTGGCGCTGCGCCAGCGCCGCAGCCTCAGACGGCGGCACGATGCGGCTGACCAGCCCCATCTCCAGCGCCGCCTCGGCCAGAAAGGGCTCGCCCAGCAGCAGCGCCTCGGCAGCGCGGCCGTAGCCCATGCGCTGCGGCGCCAGGTAGCTCGACGCAGCCTCGGGACACAGGCCCAGGTTGACAAAAGGCATGGAGAACGCGGCGTTGTCACCCGCATAGACCAGGTCGCAATGGAACAGCAGTGTGGTGCCGATGCCTACCGCCGGCCCGCACACCGCCGCCAGCACCGGCTTAGAGAAGGTGCTGATGCCGCGCAAAAAGCGGAACACCGGCGAATCCATGGTGCTGGGCTTGGCGTTCAGAAAATCGCTAATGTCATTGCCGGCGCTGAAAATGGTTTCATGACCCTGAAACACCACGGCCCGCACCGCTAGGTCGGCTTCGGCCTGCACCAGCGCCTCTGCCATGCTCGCGTACATGGCGGCGGTGATGGAGTTCTTCTTGTCCACCCGGTTCAGGGTGATGGTCAGCACACCGGCGCTGGTGTCGGTCAGGATGTCGCTCATGGCAGGGTTCCGTTCAGTGGTGCAATCGATTGAAGAAGGGGTTTCAGGCGGCCAGGGCCTCGCGCACAAAGTCCAGCCGGTCCTGGCCCCAGAACATTTGGTCGCCCACAAACATCGTGGGCGCGCCAAATATGCCGCGCTGCACGGCGGCGTCAGTGCGGGCCTTCAAGGCTTCTTTCACCTCAGGCTCGGCACACAGCGCCAGCAAGGCGGCCGGGTCAAAACCGGCGGCGCTCAGGGTCTGGGCCAGCACCACTGGGTCGCCCAGGTTCAGCGCGTCCACCCAGATAGCACGGAACATGGCGGCGCAATAAATCTCAAAGCGCGCGTCCCCGCGCAGCTGTAGGCCCACTGCCGCGCGCATCAGCTGCAGGGTGTTGATAGGGAAATGCGGGTTCATCACCAGCGGCACGCCGTAGCGTTTGGCAAAGCGTGCCATGTCGACAAACAGGTAGCTGCCCTTGAGCGGCACACTGATGGGCGCCCGATTGCCCGTGGCCTGGAAAACCCCACCCAGTAGCATGGGCTGCCAGACCAGGGCGGCGCCAGCATCGGCACACAGCTTTGGCAGCTGGGTCCAGGCAAGATAAGAGGCAAGGCTGCCAAAATCAAAATAAAAGTCCACGGTCTTGGCCATCAAAATTTCTCCAGGTAAGGGCGTAAATCCAGCTCATGGGTCCAGGCGTCGCGCGGCTGACCGTGCAACATCCAGTACTGGTCGGCAATGTGCTCGGGGTTCAGGATACCGTCTTGCGCCTTCAGGGCATAGCGCTCAGGGAAATTGTCGCGGATGAAAGCGGTATCAATAACGCCATCCACCACCACATGGGCCACATGGATGCCGCGCGGCCCGAGCTCGCGCGCCATGCTCTGCGCCAAGGCCCGCAGTGCGTGCTTGGCGCCGGCAAAGGCCGCAAAATTTGCCGCCCCCCGCAGCGAGGCGGTGGCGCCGGTGAAGATGATGGTCTGCGGCCGCCCGCTGCGCGTCACCATGCGCCGCGCCACCTCGCGCCCATTCAGAAAGCCACCAAAACAGGCCATTTCCCAGATCTTGAAGTACTTGCGGGCAGTTTCATCCAATATGCTGCTGGGCGCGTTGGCGCCGATGTTGAACACCAAGACCTCGATGGGACCAATGTCGGCCTCGATCTGAGCCACCAGCGCCACCACCGCGTCTTCCTGGCGCGCGTCCGATTCAAAACCGTGGGCCTGGCCGCCTTCGGCACGAATTTGTGTCAACAGCGGTTGCAGCTTGTCCAAGCTGCGGCGTGTCACACAAGCAGCGTAGCCTTCGCGGGCAAAACGCCGTGCCACGGCGCCGCCGGTGGCGTCCCCCGCGCCAATGACCAGGGCAACCGGGGTGGTGTTCATGCCTTGTAATAGACGATCTGGTGGCTGCTCACCAGCATCTCGCCGGCCTCGTTCCAGAGCTGGGCCGTCTGGTCAAAAAAGCCGTTGCGAAAGGCCTGCGCCCGGGCCTGCGCCAGCACAAAGCCGGTGCCGGTGGCGGCCAGCTGCGCCGCGCCGGCATGAAAGTACACCGTCATCGACACCGTGCCGGCCGGCACATGGGTAGCGCGGCGGCGCCAGACGCGCGGGAAAAAAATGTCGGCCAGCGCGGTGATCGAGGCAAAGTCCAGCGGCCGCGCCGGCTGGTCGCGCACCCAGAGCTGGCTCAGGCTGTTCTGGCTGCTGCCGTCCCAGGTCACAGGGAGCGGGCCAGTGATCGGCTTGGTCTCGTAACGATCAAACCACACCACCGGCGCCGCAACCCGCAGGCTGGGCAGGTCCGCCGGCGGTGGGCAGACTGGCATGGGCTCGTCGTCCACACCCCAGGTCTCGCGCCGCTGTGCCGTGATGGCGGTGGCGGTGATGACCGACTGCCCGTCCTGCAGCAGCTCGATCACCCAGTGCTGAGTGGAGCGGTTGGTGCGCGCCGGGCGCGCCTGCAGCACAAAGGGGCCGTCGGCCACGCCGGCGGCGTAGTTGACTGTGAGCGCCAGCGGGTCGCCCAGGCGCTTGGGGTGCAGCAGCACGGCATTGAGCATTTGCGCCGCCGTGATGCCGCCGTAGGGCCCCACCATGTTGGCATAGGCCGGGCTGGTGTGGCCCAGCCAGTGGCCGTCCGGCTGCAACTCAAGCGCAATGGCCTGGTCAAACGGATGCAGTGTGGTGGGGGCGGGCGCGGTCATCAAACGCGCTCAAAAATACCGGCTGCGCCCTGCCCCATGCCCACGCACATGGTGACCATGCTGTAGCGCAGCTGGTGCCGGTGCAGGGCGTGGATGGCGGTGGCCGAGCGGATGGCGCCGGTCGCGCCCAGCGGGTGGCCCAGGGCAATGGCGCCGCCCATGGGGTTGACCTTGGCCGGGTCCAGCCCCAGGGTGTTGATGACCGCCAAAGACTGGGCGGCAAAGGCCTCGTTCAGCTCAAACCAGTCGATGGCGTCCTGCTTCAGGCCGGCATGGCGCAGCGCGGCCGGAATCGCCTCGATGGGGCCGATGCCCATGATGTGCGGCGGCACGCCGCGAGAGGCGTAGCTGACAAAGCGGGCGAGTGGTTTGAGCCCGAAGCGCTTGACCGCACTCTCGCTGGCCAAAATCAGTGCGCCTGCGCCGTCCGAGGTTTGCGAGCTGTTGCCGGCCGTGACCGAGCCACGGGCCGAGAACACGGTGCGCAGCTTGGCCAGGCCTTCGATGGAGGTGTCGGCGCGCGCGCCCTCGTCCAGGCTCACCAGGCGGCGGGTTTCCAGCACCTGGCCGGTGGCCAGGTCGGGGGCGCGGTCCACCACCTCGACCGGGGTGATCTCGTCCTTGAACTGGCCGGCCGCCATGGCCGCCAGCGCCCGCTGGTGCGAGGCGAGCGCAAACTCGTCCTGCGCCTGCCGACTCACCTTCCACTGGGTGGCCACTTTCTCGGCGGTCAGGCCCATGCCGTAGGCGATGCCAATGTTGTCATCATTGCCAAACATGGCTGTTGAGAGCGAGGGCGTGTTGCCCATCATCGGCACCATGCTCATGCTCTCTACGCCAGCAGCAATCATCACGTCCGCCTCGCCCACGCGGATGCGGTCAGCCGCCATCTGCACCGCGCTCAGGCCAGAGGCGCAAAAGCGGTTCACCGTGATGCCACCCACGCTGTGCGGCAGGCCGGCCAGCACGGCAGCCACGCGGGCCACGTTCAGGCCCTGTTGTGCTTCTGGGATGGCGCAGCCGCAAATGATGTCTTCGATGCTGGCCGGATCCAGCCCGGGCGCTTGTGCCAGCACCGCTTGCAGCGCCTTGACCAGCAGGTCGTCCGGGCGCAGGTTGCGGAACGAGCCCCGGTGCGAGCGGCCGAT
>CAXNFT010000151.1:0-6145 GCA_964201255.1 Rhodoferax sp. | reverse complement strand
GACTGCTGGAACGAGTATTTCTGGCCGCTGCTGGTGACAGATGCGCCAGAGTCCCGCACCGTACAGATCGGCATCCGCGAGTTTTTAGAGGCGGACCACAACGATTTCGGCGGGCTGATGGCCGGCGTCACGCTGGCCAGCCTGCCGGCGCTGGCGGTCTTCTTCCTGTTCCAGCGCAAGGTGATGGACACCTTCGTGGCCTCTGGCATCAAGTGAACAACGGGACAACGACACATGGCATCCATTTCTTTCCGTGGCCTTGCGAAACACTTTGGCGAGGTGGTCGCCGTGCAGGATTTCACACTGGACGTGCCAGATGGGGAATTGCTGGTCTTGGTCGGCCCCAGCGGCTGCGGCAAGACCACCACGCTGCGTATGCTGGCAGGGCTGGAGGCGCCGACTGCGGGCGAGATCTGGCTGGGTGAACGCGAGATCGCACGCCTGCCGGCACGGGAACGCAACATCGCCATGGTGTTCCAAAACTACGCGCTCTATCCGCACATGAGCGTGGCAGAGAACGTGGGCTTTGCGCTTCGTCTGGCCGGCGTGAAACGCGATGAGATAGCGCGCCGCGTAGTGACGGCAGCCGAGATGATGGGTATTGAAGGCTTGCTGGCGCGGCTTCCCCGTGAACTCTCCGGCGGCCAGCGCCAACGCGTCGCAGTATGCCGCGCCATCGTGCGTGATCCGCAAGCCTTTCTGTTCGATGAGCCCTTGTCCAACCTGGACGCCAAATTGCGTATGAGCGCGCGCGCCGAGATCCGCCGGTTGCAGCAGCGCCTGGGCGTCACCACCGTGTATGTGACCCACGACCAGGTGGAGGCGATGACACTGGCCGATCGCATGGTGGTGATGCAGGGTGGCTGCATCCAGCAGGTCGGACGTCCGCTGGACATTTACGCGCGGCCCGCCAACACCTTCGTCGCCGGTTTTATTGGCAGCCCGCCGCTTAACCTGCTGCCCGTCAGTGTGTCCGGCATGCTGCGCTTGCCCCAGCCACTGCCGTCATTGGGGTCTGAGGTGGCGACCATCGGCATTCGTCCGGAGAAAATTTCGTTGCGCGCCTCCGACCTGCGCCAACCCCTGCACTTCACCGCCCAACTGGAGTTGGTGGAAGCGCTTGGCGCCGAGTCTCTGCTGCATCTGCGCTTGGGTGAATGGCCCCTGCTGGCGCGGCTTCCGGGGACTGTGAGCGTCTCGGCTGGCGACCGGCTTGACCTGGCCATGGACGGCTCGGCACTGTGCTTCTTCGGACACGATGGCAAGCTGATTGACGACAATGACCTGCAACGCAGCCTGGCCCAAACGCACAATGCCTCCCTTGTTCTGCCTGCAACGGTAAACTAAAAAATGCTAAACCAACCCGCTGGGCCTAAGCCATGATCACTCCTTTGCGACTTGTCCCGCTGTCCGGCACCACCAATTTCCGTGACCTGGGCGGTTACGTCGGCCATAACGGCCGTTTGGTGCAGTGGCGCAAACTGTTTCGTTCGGACCACCTGGGGGCGCTTACCTCAGAAGATATCGTGATGTTGTCAGACTTGGGGCTTGCACGCGTCGCCGATTTTCGCGGGACGGACGAGCGCCAGCAGCAGGCCTGTGCCATGCCTGGCCTGACGGTTCACTCCCTACCGATCGACCCCAGCGTGGTGCAGAGCATGAAAGCCCACCTGGCCACGGGTCGCCACTTGAACGCCGAGGACACGGTGGGTTTGATGGAGCAAACCTACCGAGCGTTCGTGCATGACCATTCCCACCGCTTTGCGGCGCTGTTTGCCCTTTTGCTCGAGAGCGACAGGCCGTTGGTTTTCCATTGCACCGCAGGCAAGGATCGCACCGGTTTTGCTGCGGCAATGATTCTGCTCTCGCTCGGTGTGTCGCGGGACGTGGTGATGCAGGACTATTTGCTCACCAATGCCCACTACAAGATGCCGGATCCGGGAGCGTCGGATCTGCCACTCGAGGCGCTGCAGGTGTTGTGGCGGGTTCAGCAAGCCTTCCTAGACGCTTCTCTCCAGGCGGTGGACGCCGATTTCGGCGGTATCCAGAACTACCTGGTGCAGCAATTGCAGGTCGGCCCCCGCGAGCAGCAGCGGCTTGCCGAGATGTACCTGCAAGCTTGATCTGGCGAGCAACCCGGCGTCCCCTTGAGGCGCAAATATGTCTTTGAGCCGGCTAGCCTGCTGTTAGACCTCCCGTGCCTAAATCATGCCGTGGACCAGGAGGTTAAGATGTTGTGCTGCACAGAGCAGAAGAAGCCGGGTGCCTCAGCTTTGAGTCATTTGATTGCTAACTTAGCCTAACTGGTTTTAAATCAAAAAAGAGAAGACATGAACAGATTCAAAATTACCCTCACGGTCCTCCTGATTGTTTTGGTCACAGGTTGCGCAGCCACTCAAGGCGGCGGGCAAAAACCGGCGTCTTCCGGGTCGGCAGTGGTGGACGCCGTGCAAGACACTGGCCGCTCGATCTATGACAGCGTGCAGGCATTTTTCAGCAAAATTTTCAAATAAGCGGGTGCTTGGCGCTGGTGCTGGCGACCCGGCTTGCGGCTGTGCTGCGGAGTAAATAGCGTTTGAAAATTTTCTACGGCTGGCGCATGGCTGGCGCAGCTTGTGGCATTCAGCTGATGCTGGCGGCCCTTTTGAACCAGTCCTTTGGCGCCTATGTGGCCGTACTGTCTGAAGAGCGAGGCTGGAGTAAAACAGCCTTGTCGGGGGCGGCGGCCTTGCAGTCGGTGGAGTCGGCCATCATGGGTCCGGTGCTGGGTTATTTCTTGGACCGGTTCGGGCCGCAAGGCATGATCCGGTTGGGCATTTGCATCTTTTCGCTGGGTTTCATCGGGTTGAGCCAGATTGATTCGCTGGGCGGTTTTTATATCTGCGCCGTTCTGCTGGCCATTGGCGCCAGTTTGGGCGGGTATTTCCCGCTGACCGTCGCGCTGATCCAGTGGTTTGAACGCTACCGCGCCCGGGCCCTGTCGCTGGTCAGCCTGGGCTTGGCCCTTGGGGGCCTGCTGGTGCCGCTGGTGGCTTGGTCCATGCACCATTTCGGCTGGCGAAACACCGCCATGGGCTCTGGCGTGATCGCTCTCCTGGTGGGGCTGCCGCTGGCGTCGGTGATCCGACGTCGGCCACAAGACCATGGCGAGACCGTCGACGGCCTGCCGCCAGCGCCTGCCCTCAGCGCGGGCGAGGCGCTGGACGGTCGCCCAACACAGCCTGAATTTACCGCCAGTCAGGCCTTGCGCACCCAGGCCTTCTGGTTGCTGGCGATGGGCCATGCCATGGCCTTGCTGGTGGTCACAGCCGTCAATGTGCATGGCATCACCCACATGAAAGAGGGCCTGGGCTATTCGGTGCCACAGGCGGCGCTGGCCATCATGCTGATGACGGTGGGCCAGTTGGCGGGGGTTGGCCTGGGCTTGCTGCTTGGTGACAAATATGACAAACGTTATGTCGCGGCGCTTTGCATGCTGGGCCACGCCGTGGGTCTGCTGCTGCTGACCTATGCCACGAGCCCGCTTGAAGTTGCCGCCTTTGCGCTGTTGCACGGGGTGGCCTGGGGCCTGCGTGGGCCCTTCATGCAGGCGATTCGGGCCGACTACTTTGGCCGCAACGCCATCGGCATCATCCTGGGCCTGTCGGCGGTCGTGACTGCGCTGGGTCAGATCGGCGGGCCCATGGTGGCCGGCATACTGGCTGACCTGACCGGCAATTACCAATCGGGCTTCACCGTGCTGGCGCTGGCGGCGGCCTGCGGGTCAGTGCTGTTTTTGCTGGCCCGGCCGCCGGTGTTGCCGATGGCGGTGGCCCGGTGACAGTGGCGCGGTGACGGTGTGTGTCTCATGTGACTTCCAAATCCCGCGTGGCTTCATCGATGACAGATTGTGCGACCCCATGTTTTCTGAGTGATTCAAGCAGTCGAGCTTGGGCACTGAAAGCAAATTGCTGCTCATCGGCGCGCAGCCCTTCGCTCAGATAGGCCTTGAGTAAGGACTGGTAACCGGCAAAGCCCCGTTTGGGCGCAATGTTCTTCATTGATTCCACAACATCGACCGGAATTCGCAGAGTGATCGATGTCATGGGCCTGTCCTTTTTCAGCCTCGTCTTGAGAGTCTCAGAAATGCTCATGGTCATGCCTTTCGCTGTGACTGGCCTTGCGAGCCGAAATAATGCGTATGAATGAGTCCTCAATCTGGATATGAACCACAAATAGCAGTCGGCCTGAAGCATCAAAGCCGATGATGGCATCTCGGGCTTCATCGTTGCGTCCAGCATCCAAAAGGCGAAAAAACGGATCAAAAAATACTGTGGCAGCCTCCACAAACGTCACGCCATCGTGTTTGCCTGGGTTGCTCGCTGCTTTACGGTCATTCCACACAAAGTCGGTGCCATTGAGGTGATGTGTGACATCCATTGCGGCATTCTAATTTTCGTATTGGCTTTGTCAATACGTTTCGCGAAATATGATGTTTTCGCTAGCCTCGTCTTTGCGGGGTGGCGTCCCCGCTCAGGAAACGTCTTACTTCAGCACATCCCCAATGCACAGGTACTTGATCTCAACGTAGTCGTCGATGCCGTGGTGCGAGCCTTCGCGGCCCAGGCCGGATTGTTTGACGCCGCCAAAGGGCACGTGCTCGGTGGCCAGGATGCCGACGTTGATGCCGACCATGCCGTACTCAAGCGCCTCGCTCACGCGGAAGATGCGGCCCACGTCGCGGCTGTAGAAGTAGCTGGCCAAGCCGAACTCGGTGGCGTTGGCGGCATCGATCGCCTCCTGCTCGGTGTTGAACCTGAACACCGGGGCAAAGGGGCCAAAGGTTTCCTCGCGGGCACACAGCATGTCGGGGCTGGCCTCGGCGATCACGGTTGGCTCAAAAAATTGGCCCGCCATTTTGCTGCCGCCCACCGT
The DNA here is from genome assembly GCA_964201255.1 of Rhodoferax sp. Classification (GTDB taxonomy): domain Bacteria; phylum Pseudomonadota; class Gammaproteobacteria; order Burkholderiales; family Burkholderiaceae_C; genus Rhodoferax. The sequence goes on along the minus strand of CAXNFT010000151.1, from coordinate 1,231 downwards.
GATCCGGCCACCCTTGGCCAGTGCGTCGGCCACATGGCGGCTGACCTTCTCGACCGCCGCGTCTTCGATCAGCGGGCCCTGCATCACACCATCCTCAAAGCCGTTGCCGACCTTGAGCGCTTTCACCTTGGCCGAGAACTTGGCCAAAAACTGGTCGTACACGCCTGCCTGCACATAAAAGCGGTTGGCGCAGACGCAGGTCTGACCGGCGTTGCGGTACTTGCTGAGCATGGCGCCTTCGACCGCCGAGTCGATGTCGGCGTCATCAAACACAATAAAAGGGGCGTTGCCGCCCAGCTCCAGTGACATTTTCTTGACGGTGGGGGCGCTCTGCGCCATCAGGATGCGGCCAACCTCGGTGCTGCCAGTGAAACTGATGTGGCGTACCACGTCGCTGGCGCACAGCACCTTGCCCACGGCAATCGAGTTGGCCGAGTCGGCGGTGATCATGTTCAGCACGCCCGCAGGAATGCCGGCGCGCAGTGCCAGTTCAGCGGCAGCCAGCGCGGTCAGCGGGGTCAGCTCAGCCGGCTTGATGATGACCGGGCAACCTGCGGCCAGGGCCGGCGCCACCTTGCGGGTGATCATGGCCAGCGGGAAGTTCCAGGGCGTGATGGCGGCGCAGACGCCGATCGGCTCTTTCAGAATGATCAGGCGGCGGTTGTTGTCAAACTGCGGCAGGGTTTCGCCGTTGATGCGCTTGGCTTCCTCGGCAAACCACTCGACAAAGCTGGCACCGTAGGCCACTTCGCCTTTCGCTTCGGGGAAAGGCTTGCCCTGCTCAGCGGTCATGATGCGGCCCAGGTCGTCCTGGTTGGCCATCAGCAGGTCAAACCACTTGCGCAGGATGATGCTGCGCTCTTTGGCGGTTTTTTTGCGCCAGGCCGGCCAGGCGGCATTGGCCGCGGCAATCGCGGCCTCGGCCTCGGCCGGGCCCAGGTTGGCCACATCGGCCAGCTTGTGGCCATTGGATGGGTCAAGCACGTCAAAGCGGCTAGGGCCTGAGCCCCCTGCGGTAGGCGCCGCCACCCACTGGCCGTTGATCAGGCCATCGGTCTTGAGCAGACTGGGGTCTTTGAGCAGGGAGAGTGGGGAGGTTGTCATGTCCATGGGGTGCTTCCAAAAAAGTGCGTATGTCTGCCGGGCAGGCCCGAAGTCGTAAGCGTACTGGTTTTTGACGGGGTTTGGCGGGCTTTGGCGATCAGGCCAGCAAGCCGTTCAGGAACTCATC
>CAXNFT010000150.1:0-6178 GCA_964201255.1 Rhodoferax sp. | reverse complement strand
TCTGACAAAAAAGGGAAGCACTTGGCTTCCCTTTTCTTCAATTTGGAGCGGGAAAAGAGTCTCGAACTCTCGACCTCAACCTTGGCAAGGTTGCGCTCTACCAACTGAGCTATTCCCGCATTTCAAGCTTTAAATTATAGCGAACATTTTCTGCCTGTTTAGACCAGGCTCAAAAAATTTACGCATCCGCGCCCTCAATGCTTGACCGAACCAAGCAGCTCCGCGGGCACCACCACCTCAGCAGGGGCGGCTATCACCAGGGGCTCGTCATCCGGCAGCGGGGTCGGCATTCGCTCCAACGCTACTTCCAATACCTTGTCGATCCAGCGCACTGGCACGATTTCCAGGCCGTTTTTGACATTTTCTGGAATGTCCTGCAAGTCTTTGGCGTTTTCTTCCGGGATCATCACCGTCTTGATACCACCGCGCAGTGCAGCCAGCAGCTTCTCTTTCAAGCCGCCTATGGCCGTGACTTCACCACGCAGGGTGATCTCACCCGTCATCGCCACGTCGCTGCGCACCGGGATACCAGTCATGGCTGACACAAAGGCAGTGGTCATGGCCGCCCCGGCACTGGGTCCATCTTTGGGCGTTGCACCGTCGGGCACGTGAATGTGAATGTCTTTCTTTTCAAAAAATTCATCCTTGATGCCCAGCATGCGCGAGCGACTGCGGACGACAGTTCGCGCCGCCTCTACCGACTCTTTCATGACATCGCCCAGTGAACCGGTACGGGTGATCACGCCTTTGCCCGGCATCATGGCGGCCTCGATGGTGAGCAAGTCACCCCCGACCTCCGTCCAGGCCAGCCCGACCACCTGCCCCACCTGATTCTGCTGCTCAGCGCGGCCGTAGGAGTATTTGCGCACCCCCAGAAAATCATTGAGGTTGTCCGCCGTCACCTTCACCTGGGGCAGCATCTTCTTGAGTTGCAGTCCCTTGACTACCTTGCGGCAGATCTTGGACAGCTCACGCTCAAGCGAGCGCACCCCGGCTTCACGGGTGTAGTAACGCACGATGTCACGCACCGCATCTTCACCCACCAACAGCTCGGCTTCTTTGACACCGTTGTTCTTCAACTGCTTTGGCAGCAGGTACTTGAGCGCTATGCTGACCTTCTCGTCTTCGGTGTAACCCGACAGGCGGATGACTTCCATGCGGTCCAACAAGGCCGGCGGGATATTCATCGAATTGGACGTGGCGACGAACATCACGTCGCTCAGGTCAAAGTCAACTTCCACATAGTGGTCACCAAACTTGTGGTTTTGCTCGGGGTCGAGCACCTCCAGCAGCGCGCTGGAGGGGTCGCCACGAAAATCTGTGCCGAGTTTGTCAATTTCATCCAGCAAAAACAAAGGGTTTCGGGTGCCGACCTTGGACAGGCTCTGCAGCACCTTGCCCGGCATAGCACCGATGTAGGTGCGGCGGTGGCCCCGGATTTCGGCCTCGTCGCGCATGCCGCCCAGGGCCATGCGCACGTATTTGCGCCCAGTGGCCTTGGCAATAGACTGACCCAGCGAGGTTTTGCCAACGCCCGGTGGGCCAACCAGGCACAAAATGGGCGCCTTGACCTTGTCAACCCGTTGCTGCACAGCAAGGTACTCCAGGATGCGGTCTTTGACCTTGTCAAGGCCATAGTGATCTTCGTTGAGCACGGTCTCGGCGTTGCCCAGGTTGTGCTTGATCTTGGTCTTGCTGGCCCAGGGCAGGCCAATCAGCACATCAATGTAATTGCGCACCACCGTGGCCTCAGCCGACATGGGCGACATCAGCTTGAGCTTTTTGAACTCTCCCTCAGCCTTCTTCAGGGCTTCCTTGGGCATTTTGGCGGCCTTGATCTTTTTCTCGATCTCGTCCACATCGGCACCATCTTCACCCTCGCCCAGCTCTTTCTGGATGGCCTTGACCTGCTCATTGAGGTAAAAGTCGCGCTGGTTTTTCTCCATCTGGCGCTTGACCCGGCCACGAATTTTTTTGTCGACGTTGAGGATATCGACCTCACGCTCGATCTGCTCAAACAGGTTTTCCAGCCGCTCCTTAACACTGGCCAAGTCCAAAACAGCCTGCTTGCTCTCCAGCTTCAGAGGCAGGTGGGCGGCAATGGTGTCGGCCAGACGACCGGCGTCGTCAATGCTTGAAATCGAGGTCAGGATTTCAGGCGGTATTTTTTTGTTGAGCTTGACGTATTGATCAAACTGCTGCATCACCGCCCGGCGCAGGGCTTCAATCTCGCTGGCCTTGGCGCGGGCCGGGCCTTCTGACTCGTCCGCCACGGCCATAGGCGTCAGTTTGGCCGTGAAGTGCGACTCGCCTTCTTCGATCTTTTCCACACGGGCACGTTGCTGGCCTTCAACCAGTACTTTCACCGTACCATCCGGCAGCTTAAGCATCTGCAGGATGGTGGAAACGCACCCGACGTCAAACATGTCGGTGACCAGCGGATCATCTTTGGCGGCGGCTTTTTGTGCCACCAGCATGATGCGCCGGTCGGACTCCATGGCCGTCTCCAGCGCCTTGATGCTTTTGGGGCGACCCACAAAGAGTGGGATCACCATGTGCGGGAAAACCACGACATCCCGCAAGGGGAGCAGTGGCAGTTCAATCGGGGTGGCAGGTAAGGGAGTGTGACCGGACATGAGTGAGCCTTTCGTTACCTGTTGAATATGAATCGGATATGACAGTTTTCAACCCAACCCTGATTATGACCGGCGGGTTTTGCACCAAACTGGCCTACTCCGTGGCAAAAAGGTGCCTAATCAAGCCTTCCGGGCCGCCTCACGGTACAGAAGCAGCGGCGGCTTGTTTTCTTCGATGGTGCTCTCGTCTACCACGACCTTTTCCACGTTGGAACTGCTGGGCAGTTCGTACATGGTGTCGATCAGAGCCTGCTCCAGGATAGAGCGCAGGCCACGTGCGCCGGTCTTGCGTGCCAGCGCCTTCTTGGCAATGGCCTTCAGCGCTGATGGCCGAATTTCCAGGTCAACGCCTTCCATAGCCAAGAGCTTGCCGTATTGCTTGACCAGGGCGTTTTTCGGCTCGGTCAGGATCTGGATCAGGGCATCCTCAGACAGTTCGGCCAAGGTGGCCACCACCGGCATACGCCCGACCAGTTCAGGGATCAGGCCAAACTTAATCAGGTCTTCAGGCTCAACGTCTTTGAAGACCTCAGTCAGGGTACGGTCTGCCTTGCTTTTTACAGAAGCACCAAAACCGATACCAGAGGACGCAGTGCGGTTCTCGATCACTTTCTCCAGCCCGGAAAAAGCCCCGCCACAAATGAACAGGATGTTGGTGGTGTCAATCTGCACGAAATCCTGGTTGGGGTGCTTGCGCCCCCCCTGCGGCGGCACGCTGGCCATGGTGCCTTCGATCAGCTTGAGCAGGGCCTGTTGCACGCCTTCGCCCGACACGTCCCGGGTGATCGACGGGTTGTCGGACTTGCGCGAGATCTTGTCAATTTCGTCAATGTAGACGATGCCGCGCTGGGCTCGCTCCACCTCATAGTTGCAGCTTTGCAGCAGCTTGAGCACGATATTTTCCACGTCTTCGCCCACGTAACCGGCTTCGGTCAGGGTGGTGGCATCGGCCATGACAAAGGGGACGTCCAGCATGCGGGCCAGGGTTTGCGCCAGCAGGGTTTTGCCCGATCCCGTGGGGCCGATCAGCAAAATATTGCTTTTGGCCAGCTCCACATCGTCTTTTTTAGCTTTTTCCTTATGCCGGAGGCGCTTGTAGTGGTTGTAAACAGCCACCGCCAAAGTCCGCTTGGCCGGCTCCTGCCCGATCACGTAATTGTCAAGATTGGTCTTGATTTCGGCAGGTGTAGGCAACTCGTTGCCGCCGCCACGGGCTTCGGTGGTGGCTGGCAGCTCGTCACGGATGATCTCGTTACACAGCTCGATGCATTCGTCACAGACAAAGACAGAGGGCCCTGCAATCAACTTCTTGACCTCATGCTGGCTCTTACCGCAAAAGGAGCAGTAAAGGGTTTTTTCACCCGCGGCGCCTTTTTTTTCCGCCATGGGGATCAGGCTCTCTTGGAGATGACTTTATCGATCAGGCCGTACTCGCGGGACTCTTCGGCTGACATGTAGTAGTCACGCTCGGTGTCGCGCTCGATACGGTCCAGCGGTTGGCCGGTCCGGTCAGCCAGAATTTTGTTGAGTTGTTCGCGGGTTTTCAAAATTTCGCGCGCCTGAATCTCGATCTCGGTGGCCTGCCCCTGGCTGCCACCAGAGGGCTGGTGGATCATGACCTTGGAGTTAGGAAGCGAAAAACGCTTGCCCTTGGCGCCGGCTGCCAGCAAAAAGGCGCCCATGCTGGCCGCCATCCCGACACACAGCGTAGACACATCGGGCTTGATGAAGTTCATGGTGTCAAAGACCGCCATGCCAGCACTGACCGAGCCACCCGGCGAGTTGATGTAGAACGAGATGTCCTTGTCGGGGTTTTCGCTCTCCAGAAACAACAACTGTGCCACCACCAAATTGGCGGTTTGGTCATTGACCGAGCCCACCAGGAAGATGACCCGTTCCTTGAGCAGGCGCGAGTAGATGTCGTAAGACCGCTCACCGCGGCCGGATTGCTCAATAACCATGGGCACCATGCCCAGGCCCTGCGTTTCCATTGCACTATTTCGCACGTTCATGTTAGCTCCCAGAAGGCCTTAATGTACCGAAAAAAAAGAAAGCCGAGCAGGCTCAGTTCTGGGCCATCAGCTCGTCAAAGGAAACACTCTTTTCAGTGACTTGCGTCTTGCTCAGCACAAAATCGGTGACGTTGTTTTCAATCACGATGGCTTCGACTTCAGCCATGCGCTGGTTGTCACCGTAGTACCAGCGCAGCACATCGGCCGGTTTTTCATAGCTGCTGGCCAGCTCTTCAATGTGGGACTTGAGTTGCTCAGGCCGGGCCTGTAGGCTATTGGCACGCACCAACTCGGCCACCACCAGGCCTAGCCGCACACGGCGTTCAGCCTGCGGGCGGAACACATCGTCAGGGATAGGGGCCTTGTCAGCGTCTTTGATGCCACGCTTCTTCAGGTCAGCGCGGGCGCCTTCAAGCAGGCGGCCAATTTCGGACTGAACACTGGCGTTGGGCAGGTCGAGCTCAGCCTTGGCGACCAGCGCGTCCATGACGGCTTGCTTGTTGCGCGACAGCAGGCGAAATTTGACCTCGCGCTCCAGGTTCTTGCGGATGTCGGCGCGCAGGCCTTCGATCGTGGCATCAGCAATGCCGAGCGAACGGGCCAGTGCCTCGTTCACCTCGGGCAGGTGGGCGGCCTCAATTTTCTTGACGGTGACCATGAAGTCAGCCGTTTTACCCGCCACGTCTTTGCCATGGTAGTCGGCGGGGAAGGCCAACTGAAAAGTCTTGCTTTGGCCAAGCTGCATGCCACTGGTGGCATCTTCGAACTCCTTGAGCATCTGGCCGTCACCCAGAATGAACTGGAAGTCTGCGGCCTTGCCGCCCTCGAAGGGCTCGCCGTCGATCTTGCCTTCAAAGTCAACAGTGGCTCGGTCGCCGGTTTGGGCGGTCGCGTCTTGCGCGCGCTGGGCAAAAGTGCGGCGCTGTTTGCGCAGGATCTCAAGTGTTTTGTCGATGGCGCTGTCATCAACCTCCGCGCTAATTTTTTCGACGGCGGCGCCGCTGAGGTCGCCAATGCGGACTTCTGGGAAAACCTCGAACACGGCGTCAAAGGTCAGTTCGCCCTCGGGCGCGCCTTCTTTTTCTGTGATGCGGGGCTGTCCTGCGACGCGCAGCTTGGCTTCGTTGGCGGCATCAGAGAAAGCCTGACCGACTTTGTCGTTCATGACTTCGTACTGCACCGAGTGGCCATAACGCTGGGCCACCACATTCATAGGCACTTTACCGGGGCGAAAGCCATCCATCTTGACGGTGCGTGCCATCTTCTTGAGCCGGGCTTCAACTTCGGACTGGATGCTGCCAAGCGGCAAGCTCAGGGTGATCCTGCGCTCAAGTTTTTCCAGGGTTTCTACGGTAACAGCCATCAAGCTTCTCCAAAAAATGTACGTGGTGCGCGGGGGGGGACTCGAACCCCCACAGTATTGCTACCGTCAGGACCTAAACCTGGTGCGTCTACCAATTTCGCCACCCGCGCAAAAAAATTCAGCAACCCGCCGCGCCCTGCGTAACACCCTCAAAGTGCTGGCTGGCC
>CAXNFT010000149.1:0-6229 GCA_964201255.1 Rhodoferax sp. | reverse complement strand
CCAACTTGCCGGTGGTGCTGGTGGTGCACGAGATTTTCGGCGTGCATGAGTACATTGCCGACACCTGCCGCCGTTTTGCCCAGGCGGGCTACCTGGCGGTAGCGCCCGAATTCTTTGCCCGCCAGGGCGACCCCGCCAAGTATGGCGAGGTGGCCAAGCTGATTAGCGAGGTGGTCTCCAAGGTGTCGGACGCCCAGGTGTTGGCTGACCTGGACGGCGCCGTTAAGTGGGCTAGCGCCAACGGTGGCGATGCGGCTCGGGTGGCTGTGACCGGGTTTTGCTGGGGTGGTCGTGTCGCCTGGTTGTATGCGGCTAATGGCCCGGTGCGTGCTGCCACGGCCTGGTACGGCCGGTTGGTAGGCACCCCGAGCGAGCTGTTGCCGAAAAACCCGATTGATCTGGCCAGCTCGATGCGCGCGCCGGTGCTGGGACTGTACGGTGAAAAAGATGGTGGCATTCCGGTCGATACGGTCGACAAGATGAAGGCGGCCCTGGCCACTGGCAACGCCGCCTCCAAGGCGGCACAGTTTGTGCTCTACCCGGACACTGGGCACGCCTTCCACGCCGATTACCGGCCCAGCTACCGGCAAGGGCCAGCCGATGACGGCTGGAAGCGCTGCCTGGCCTGGTTCAAGGGCAACGGCGTCGCCTGAGATGCTGCTCTCTGCCATCCTGATCGGTACTCTGCTGGCCGGGATTGGCAGTGTTTGGTTGGCCGCAGTGCTGAGTTTTGGCGTGCTGGCGCGCTACACCCAGCATATGCTGAGCCTGTCCGCCGGCGCCCTGCTGGCCACGGCCTTCATGCATCTGTTGCCTGAAGCTTTCGAGAGCCAGGCGGGCGCCCAGGACCTGTTCATGACGCTGCTGGGCGGCTTGGTGTTCTTTTTTCTGCTGGACAAGGCTGAGCTTTGGCACCATGGCCATGAGCATCACCATGGTCATGACCACGCCAACAGTCATAGCCACGGTCACGACCACGGTCATAGTCACAGTCACTCCCCCGCCCCTGTCGCCGGTACCTGGGCAGTGCTGACCGGCGACAGCGTGCATTGTTTTGGCGATGGCGTGCTGATTGCCTCAGCTTTTGTGGCCGACCTGCGTCTGGGGGTCATCGCCGCTCTGGCTGTGCTGGCACACGAGGTACCGCACCACATGGGCGACCTGATGGTGTTGCGTCAGAGCAGCAGCAACCGGCAGGCGGCGTTGCTCAAGGTGTCTTTGGCCGGCGCGGTGACGACACTCGGTGGGTTGCTCGGCTACTGGCTGGTCGATCAGTTGCACGACTACCTGCCGTACTTTCTGGTGGTGGCCAGCAGCAGCTTTGCTTACGTGGCGCTGGCGGACCTGATTCCTCAATTGCAAAAGAAACTCAGTGCGCGCCAGACTGCGGCTCAGATCATCTGGCTGTTTACCGGCATGGGGCTGGTGACGCTGGTGAGTGGCCTGGCCCACGGTCACTGAGGCCGGCGCCCGGCCCGGCGACGGCGCTCAGCCCTGAGCCACTGGCCGGCTGGGGTCGCCGCACCACTCGCTCCAGCTGCCGGCGTACAGGCCAGCGCTGCCCAAGCCAGCGATTTCCATGGCAATGACATTCGGCACGGCGCTGACACCACTGCCGCAGTGGTGCACCACGCTGGCTGGGTCGCGGCCAGCCAACAGTTGCTCGAACTCCTGGCGCAGAACGGTGGCTGATTTGAATTTGCCTTCGCTGTCGAAATTGAGGCCAAAAGGCCGGTTCAGTGCGCCTGGGATATGGCCCGCCACCGGGTCCAGCGGCTCCACCTCGCCACGAAACCGGGGCGCTGCCCGCGCATCAATGATGCACTGACTGGCACGGCCCAGCTGGTCCGCTATAGTTTTAGTAGCTATCAGACCAATAAGAGCGGGGGCTAGAGGGTATTTTGGCTTAGAACCGAGGGTTGAGTCGGACGCCAGGCTGGCGTCTACGGCCAGGCTGTCGATCACGCCGCCCAGCGCCTGCCAGGCCTGCAGCCCACCGTCGAGCACCGCCACGGCCTCGTGCCCCATCCACTTCAGCATCCACCACAGGCGGCCGCAGTAGTTGGCGCCCTGACGGTCGTACACCACCGCTTGCATGCCTGGCGCCAAGCCGGTGCTGCCCAGCCAGAGCGCAAATTGCTCGCGTGAGGGCAGGGGATGACGCCCGCCCGACGCGGCATCTGGGGCGCCTTTGGTGGCGCTGAGGTGCCGGTCCAGGTCGGCGCGGACCGCGCCTGCGATATGCGCCTGGCGGTACTGCTGGTCGCCAGCGCCGGGCTGCATCAGGTCGAAGCTGCAATCAAACACGCGGCAGGGTTCCCGGCTGGCCAGCAGCGCCTGCAATTGAGGGGCGGAGATTAGGATGTTGTGCATGTCAGGTCCTTCATGTGGGAGGGTTAGTGTTCTTCAGCTGGTGTCTGGCCCAGGACTCGGGTGCGCAGCACTGTGGCGGCAATACCACTGGCCATGATCACACCCATGCCGGCCCAGCCCAGCAGCGCAATCTGGTCGCCGAACAGCAGCAGCCCGTAAAGGGCGCCCAGCACGATGCCCGTGTACTGCAGGTTGGCCACCAACAGGGTAGAGCCACGGCTGTAGGCCCGGGTCATACACCATTGTGCCAACGAGGCCAGAATGCCGATCGGCACCAGCCAGGCCGCCGACTGCCAGGGCACCGATGACCACGGTGTGATGTCGGTCACGGCCATACCCGCCAAGCCGCCGATCATGGAGCCGGCTGAAAAATAGAAGACGGTGCGCAGTTCGGGCTCACCGATCCGGCCCAAACTGGTGACTTGAAGGTAGGCCAGCGCGGCAGTCAGGCCTGACATCAGTCCAATCACGCCGGCAAACAACTGGTTCTGGTCTAGTGTGGGGCGCAACAACATCACCACGCCAGCAAAGCCCGACAGCACGGTGGCCAGCAGCGGGCCTTGGCGCAGTGAACGGCCATACAGCACAGCGCCGCCACAGACAAAGGCGCCAATCCAGATGCTGCTCATGTAATTGAGCGTCATGGCGGTGGCCATTGGCAAATGGGTAATGGCGTAAAACCACGTGCCCAGCGACAGGGTGCCGACCAGACTGCGCCAGGCGTGCATGCCAGGTACGGTGGTGCGCAGCGACAAGCCATTCGCGCGCAGCAGCAAACCGACGAACAGCACGCTGATGGCGCCCCGGTAAAACACCAGCTCAGAAATGCTGAAACTGGCGCCCGCAACCTTGACCCCGACGCTCATGGTGGCGAAGAAGAAGGCGGCCAACAGCACCCACAGGGCCTGCATGGGGCTCAGGCCCTCATGTGCCGGCGGTACCAGTCATGAAAATGTTGCATACCGTCTTCCATAGGGCTCTGGTAGGGCCCGACTTCATCGTCGCCGCGCTGCAGCAGGGCGCGGCGGCCGGCGTCCATGCGCTCGGCAATCTCGTCGTCTTCCAGGCAGGTTTCCATGTAGGCGGCCTGTTGTGCCTCGACGAATTCACGCTCGAACGCCGCAATTTCTTCCGGGTCATAAAACTCAACCTGGTTGAGCGTTTTGTCAACGCCCATGGGGTGCAGGGTAGAGACGGTCAGCACATGGGGGTACCACTCCACCATGATGTGGGGGTAATAGGTGAGCCAGATCGCCCCCTGTTTGGGCGGCTGACCACTCCGATAAGCCTGCAGCGCATCCTGCCAACGCTGGTAAACCGGGCTGCCTGCGCGGCCGCCGGGCCGGGCCAGGCCGACGGCCTGCACTGAATAATGTTCCTTGAACTCCCAGCGCAGGTCTTCGCAACTGACAAAGCCGCCCAGCCCGGGGTGAAACGGCCCGACGTGGTAGTCCTCCAGGTAGACCTCAATAAATGTCTTCCAGTTGTAGTTGCACTGGTGCAGTTCGACCCGGTCCAGCACAAAGCCCTTGAAATCGAGCTCGTCGCGTGGTCCCATGCCGGCCAGATCGGTCGCGACGTCGCGCCCGTTGTCCTCAAACAGCAGGCCGTTCCACTCCCGAAGGGGGTAGTTTTTCAGGTCCAGGCAGGGGTCGTGCGGAAAATGCGGCGCCCCCAGCAGCGTGCCGGCTCGGGCGGCGGTGGCGCCGCTGTAGGTCCAACGGTGCAAAGGGCAAACGATGTTGCCAGCGGCCGCGCCAGCTTGGGTGGTGTGCAGCGAACCGCGCCCTTGCAGCATCAGGGCCTGGCGATGGCGGCAGACATTCGAAATAAGTTCAACGCCCGAAGGCGTACGCACCAGTGCGCGGCCGTGACCTTCTTGCGCCAGGGTGGCGTAGTCACCCAATGCCGGTACGCTCAGCGCATGGCCGACATAACGCGGCCCGCGCCGAAACAATAGTTCCTGCTCACGCTGATAAAGCGCGGCGTCGAAGTAGCTTGAAACTGGTAGTTGGCCGGTGGCCCGCTGCAGTTGAAGACTTAAATCAGACATGGGTGACCTGACCTAAAGACTCCCCACAGGGAGATGCGCCGTGGCGCGGTAAAAATAAACGGCCTGGGCCGTAACAAGTCATTGCATTGTACCTGCCGGGTACCGCCCGCCATGACACCCGCCATGTCGGCGGGTCAGACGGCTGTGCGTGGCCACGGGAGGCGCAGCGCCGGTCGGACCGGAAGAATTTGCACTTATGATGCAACATTCTCGTGCGCGCGGCCGATCCAGGCGCGGTGCTGACCATGATTTGTGCCCCCAGGCCGCCAAGGAGCCGTCCCGATGATCTCGCTATTCATACGCCTTTGGGCACTGGCCTTTGCACTTCTGGGGGCCACGGTTCTCCCGACCGCCGCGCTGGCGCAGCAGCCCAGCTACAGTTTTTCACCGGTGCCGCAATACGGCATTGCGCTGACGGCCAGTTACTGGAACCCGATTCTGGACTATGTGTCTGAGAAAAGCGGGGTCAAGCTGAACCTCAAAATCAGCCGCACCTCGGCCGATACCACCGCCTTTGTGCTGGCCCGCGAGGTTGACTTTATTTTCAGCAACCACCTCTTCAGCCCGGAGCGTGATGGCCTGGGCTGGAAGGTATTTGGCCGGCGCCAGATGCCGCCGCTGTTTTCCCAGATCGTGGTGCCGGCCGACTCGCCCATCACTGATTTGGCGCAACTTGCGGGCCGGGAGGTGGCGTTTGCCGGACCAGAGGCGTTCCTGATTTACAAGGTCAATTACGCCCATCTGCTGGCCAAGAATATTCCTGTGAAGGTGGTTTTTTCGGGCAACGCTGACGCCGCATTTGCCCAGCTTTTCAGTGGCAAGGTGGTCGCAGCAGGTGGCCAATCGCAACTGCTGGAAGGCTACGCCCGGCGTGAAAACCGCAAATTTAGGGTGCTGTGGAGTTCAGAGCCCTTTCAGGACCTGGCTCTGATGTCATCAAACAAGGTGCCGGAAAAAGACCTCAAAGCCGTGGCCAACGCGTTTTTTGAAATGTCCAAAGACCCGCGTGGGCGAGATATCTTGCACCAAGGGTCCAAGGAGGTCGGGCTGCCAATGGATGCTATTTTTGTGGCCGCCAGCGCCGCAGACTATGCCTCGTACCGCCGGTTTTTCCAGACCGCGCCACAGTCTCTGCACTAACCCGCTGCCCCGGCGCCCCATGTCCCCACTACTTCGCTTGTTGCCCAAGACGCTGGTGGCGCGGGTGTTTGGCTTGAATTTTTTGGGGCTGCTGCTGTTTTTGATGGTTGGGCTCGGCTTGTTTTACCACTACCAGTTTGCGAAGCAGATTGAGAGTGAACTCGAGAACAGCCGAACGATGCTGCAGGTGGTGGCGTTGACGGTGGCAGAGAGTGCGGTCATTGGTGATTACGACACCATCAACCGAACCCTTCAACGGATCGTCCGCGCCAGCGCACTGGAAAAAGCTGAGTTCATCGACGTCCGCGGCGGCAAGCTCATTGTGGTCCACGAGCATGACCATAACCACCCTTTGCCCGCGCCGCGATGGCTGATCAATCTTCTTGCGGAGCGACTCGGCGATGCGAACGAGGTGATTCGCGTGGGCGGTAAAGATTACGGTGTGCTTCGATTGAAGTTTGCCGCAAATGTGATCGCTGACGAGTTGTGGCAGCTGATATTGTTCTCATTTGCGGCTGCGACGGGCGTATTGCTGATCGGCTCAGCCATCATTCAAGTTCCTCTGCGACGTTGGCTGGGCAATTTTGACCGGGTGCGCCTGCGTGAGTTCGACATCCTGTCTGGTGCGATCGAGGTCAATGCGCTGCTGGACCGTGATGCGCC
>CAXNFT010000148.1:0-6230 GCA_964201255.1 Rhodoferax sp. | reverse complement strand
TGTTTGGTGATCTGCTCGATCACATCGTCAGAACCGGTCGTCTGGATGGTCATGCGGGACAAACTCGCATCCTCGGTCGGCGCAACCGTCAGGGACTCGATGTTATAGCCGCGCGCGGAAAACAGTCCGACAACTCGAGACAACGCGCCGGGTTCATTTTCAAGCAATACAGCAATGATGTGTTTCATAGGTGTGATTCCTCTTTTCGCTGCCCTCCCCTCGCGGCGGTAACCGCCAGGCTCGGCAGGCAATAGATTCGTCAAATAAGGGTTAAAGGTCTTCTGAGCCCAAGAGCATTTCAGTGATACCCATACCAGCTTTCACCATTGGGAACACGTTTTCGGTCGGATCAGTGCGGAAGTCCATGAACACTGTACGGTCCTTGAGTTTACGCGCCTCACGCAGCGCCGGCTCCACATCTTGGGGCTTCTCGATCAGCATGCCGACATGTCCATATGCTTCGGCGAGTTTCACAAAATTTGGCAGTGCATCCATGTAGCTGTGGCTGTACCGACCCTCGTAGTCAATTTCTTGCCACTGACGAACCATGCCTAAATAGCGGTTATTCAAGGAGACTATCTTGATAGGGGTGTTGTACTGCAGGCAGGTCGAGAGTTCCTGAATGCACATTTGGACCGAGCCCTCGCCCGTGATACAGAACACTTCAGCATCAGGCTTGGCCAACTTAATGCCCATGGCGTACGGTATACCAACGCCCATGGTCCCAAGCCCACCCGAATTGATCCATCGGCGTGGTTGGTCAAACCGATAGTACTGAGCCGCCCACATTTGGTGCTGACCGACGTCGGAAGTGACATAAGTTTCAACGTCCTTGGTCATGTTCCAAAGGGTTTCCACCACGTACTGAGGCTTGATCACGTCACCCTTACCGTGGTCGTACTTCAAGCAGTCGCGCTTGCGCCACGCCTCGATCGTGTCCCACCAAGCAGCCAATGCGTTGCCATCGGGCCTCACGCTGCCTTCTTTAATCATGGCGATCATTTCTGACAAGACATCTTTCACGTCACCCACAATGGGGATATCCACCTTGACCCGTTTCGAAATGCTTGAGGGATCGATGTCAATATGGATAATCTTGCGCTCATTCTGGGCAAAATGTTTGGGGTTACCAATCACACGGTCGTCAAATCGAGCGCCCACTGCGAGAAGAACGTCGCAGTTCTGCATCGCATTGTTGGCCTCTACTGTGCCGTGCATACCCAGCATCCCGAGAAACTTCCGGTCACTGGAGGGATAAGCGCCCAAGCCCATCAAGGTATTGGTACATGGATATCCCAACATGTCCACCAGAGTGCGCAGCTCTGCTGAAGCATTGCTCAGCAACACGCCACCCCCGGTGTAGATGTAAGGACGCTTGGCCGTTAGCAATAGTTGCAAGGCTTTGCGAATCTGTCCGCCATGCCCCTTGCGAACGGGGTTGTAAGAGCGCATTTCGACGGACTCTGGATAGCCCGCGTAGGGAGTTTTCTTGAAGGACACATCTTTAGGGATGTCCACCACCACTGGGCCAGGACGACCGCTTCTCGCAATATGAAACGCTTTTTTCATGACATCAGCCATGTCCCGTGCGTCTTTAACCAGGAAATTGTGCTTAACAATCGGCCGGGTGATGCCAACAGTGTCACACTCTTGGAATGCATCTAGTCCGATCGCGTGGGTTGGGACTTGGCCAGTCACAATCACCATCGGAATGCTGTCCATGTAGGCAGTCGCTATCCCAGTAATCGCGTTGGTTACGCCAGGCCCAGAGGTCACCAAAGCTACACCGACATCACCGGTAGCTCGCGCGTAACCGTCAGCAGCATGGACCGCCGCCTGCTCGTGCCGCACCAAGACGTGCTGAATCGAGTCCTGTTTGTAAAAAGCGTCGTAGATGTGGAGCACAGCCCCGCCGGGATAACCCCAAACGTACTTAACACCTTCGGCTTGAAGGGCCCTGACCAGAATTTCGGCGCCGCGGAGTTCCTCTTGGACACCCGGGGCCTTCAGTCCCTGAACGACAGAAGCAGTTTTTGAACCGGCACTGTTCGCCGCCGATACGAGGTCGGTTTTTGATATTTCCATGATGAACCTTTGTGATTTTCTCTAACGAAAAACCTGGGGTGCCCCTGTGCGTATGCTTGTGGCAGCGCGTTGGAACTTAAGGTCAAAGCCATGAGCGCCGGGATTCTTGCGCTGGACTATGACCCGTTTGCCTTTTGATTTGCGAGTACGATTATGACATCGCGCTTCATGCTCCGGCAGCCAACAACAACAGCCGCATCACGAGTGCCATAATTCTGGACTGAGATGGCCCGTAGGGCCGGCTCCATGTCTCCATTGCCACTTGATCAATCCACTGCGTCTCCGCCCTCCTCTTGGCCACCGAACAAGAACTAGCCGATTTTCTCAAAAGCGTGGAGAAAAGAGCATTCAAACGCTCCGTCTACCATGTACGCAATGAGGAGTCGGCGCTAGATATCGTGCAAGACAGCATGATGAAACTGGCGGAACATTATGGGCACAAGCCGTCGACAGAGCTGCCCATGCTGTTTCAGCGCATACTATCTAACTGCACGCTGGACTTTTTTAGGCGACAGAAGGTGCAACAGGCTCTGTTCACAAATTTGGGTGATTTTCAACCTGAGGGTACAGATGGCGACTTTGATCTACTGGAGGCACTGCAGCTTTCGGATGACCCCAATCAAACAGAAAGCGCAGAGACCACGACGGAACGGGCTCAAATTTTGCTAGTAATCGACGCTGCAATCCAAGAACTGCCGGGGCGTCAACGGGAAGCCTTTCTGATGCGTTATTGGGAGGAGTTGGATGTTGCTGAAACTGCGTCTGCGATGGGCTGCTCGGTAGGCAGTGTTAAAACCCATTGCTCAAGAGCGGTTGCATCATTGGCGAGTGCACTGCGTGCGAAAGGGATAAGACCATGACGAATTCACAGAACTACCAGATAGAACTCGCGGCCGACCGATTCAGTTTAAAGGTCACGGCACGACTTTCTGAAGGGATCCATGCGTTGCCCCGTGATACGACCGAGCGCTTGCGAGCGGCACGTGTGAGGGCAATTGCCAACCGCAAACCCATGCCAATCAACAATCCAATGTTTGTGGCGGGCTCTGGCATGTCTGGTACGCTATCGAGCGGCGGCCGGTCAGCTTGGTGGGGACGCCTTGCGGCCACCCTGCCTTTGCTAGCGTTGTGGATGGGCCTTATCATGATCGATGCAATACAGGGCGATGAACGCGCCAAAGATCTGGCTGAAATCGATGCCGCGATCTTGATCGATGACCTGCCTCCGACAGCCTATGCAGACCCTGGATTCACCCACTTTTTGAAGCTCAACATCTCACGCGCGCCCTGAACCTCCAATGTCACGCTATTTTGCTCGTCTGACGCGTTTAACGCAAGGTTGCCGCCTTCATGTGCTCGCACGGACTGGCCTGATCGGCACTGCCCTTTGCTTCACGGCAGCTGCAATTGGCGCCATCAGCCCGGCCGACCAGCCAAATAGCAAACAGACACCATTGGTTTCCGTCAAGGTATCGCCTTCGAAGACCACCGAATCGCCCAGCGTGTCAAACCCGCTTAAATCAATCTCCAAACCGCTGTGGAGCGAGTTGACCATCGCCCAGCAAGTCTCGCTAAAACCGCTGGCCGCTAACTGGAGCAGTCTTGGCGAAGCCCAAAAGCGCAAATGGATGGCCATCGCAACCAGCTATCCCAAGCTTTCCGCTGATGAGCAGGCCAAGCTTCATAGCCGCATGAGCGACTGGGCTACATTGAGTCAGCACCAACGAGCACAAGCCAGGTTGAATTTCGCTGAAACCAAACTAGTCACACCCAGTCAGAAAACGGCTACATGGCAGGCTTATCAGGCGCTAAGTCCTGATGAAAAAAAGAAACTGGGGACTCTGGCTACCACCAAAGGAACTGGTGTTGCCGCTTTTGCGCGGCCTGTCGCTCCCCAAAAACTGGCGGCGATTCCTGTCAGCCGCCCAGCGCCTAAACAAGGGGTAAAAATGGCCGCGGTCAGCCCAGCCGTGGATCAAAATACCCTGCTTCCGAATCTGCCATCACAGGCTGAACCCGCCGTGACCCCGAAGAACTGAGTCGCAGGAACCCTTTTGATGCCCGCGCAGATGCGAACCCCTGGCCTGGCGAGGCGCATGGCCTGCTGGGTCTATGAAGGCATCCTGATGTTCGGTGTTGTGTTTATCTTCGGCTATTTGTTTGGCGCCCTAACCCAAACACGGCACGCTTTGGACAATCGACACGAGCTGCAGGGTTTCCTCTTCCTGATATTCGGCATTTACTTCGTTTGGCTGTGGTCTCGGGGGCAAACCCTCGCCATGAAAACCTGGAACATACGCATTGTTGACGTCGCCGGGCGAGCCGTTTCACAACCGAGGGCGCTACTGCGTTATGTGCTGAGTTGGCTATGGTTGCTACCTGCCTTAGGGGCAGTGGCGCCGTTCAGTTTGCCGGTCCGGGAAATAGTGGTGGTGGTCTTGGGCTGGATTGCCGTTTGGGCTGTACTCAGTAAATTCCACCCTCAGCGGCAATTTTTGCATGATGCACTAGCTGGAACCCGGCTTATTTCAGACACGCCCGAAGACCGAGTCAAAGAATGAGCCCGACTTTTTCAATCTGTGTTTATTGTGGCTCGCGGTCTGGACTGAACCCAGCCTACGCAGCAGCGGCGGCACAGGTCGGACATTGGATCGCCGAGCGCGGCGGCCAACTCGTCTACGGCGGAGGCAAGAGCGGCTTGATGGGCATCGTCGCCGATGCGGCGTTGCAAAGCGGCGCACACGTCGTGGGAGTTATTCCAAAGGCCTTGGTTGAAAAAGAGTGGGCGCACCGGGGCTGCTCAGAATTGCACATCGTAGAAACTATGCATGACCGCAAACGCATGATGGCCGAACGTGCGGACGCTTTTCTCGCCTTACCAGGCGGCATTGGCACCTTTGAGGAGCTGTTTGAAGTCTGGACTTGGCGCCAACTTGGCTACCATGACAAACCGATCGGCATACTCAATGTTGCAGGCTACTACGACCGTCTGCTGGACTTCCTGGCGTCGTCGGTTACCGAACAGTTTTTGGGCGATTGGCAGATGGCCTTGGTACGCAGCAGCGATCGGTACGAGGTGCTATTGGAGAACTTGGTGCAGGCTGGCGGTATGGCGCCGGTTGCTAGCTTAGACCAGATCTAAATTGCCGATTCGTCTTCCTCGCCGGTACGGATACGCACCACCCGCTCGACGCTGGTCACAAAGATCTTGCCGTCGCCGATCTTCCCGGTACGAGCCGCCTTGACGATCGCATCCACGCAACGATCGACGTCCTCGGTCTTGACGGCGACTTCGACTTTCACCTTGGGCAAAAAATCTACGACGTACTCAGCACCACGGTACAACTCGGTATGCCCTTTTTGCCGTCCAAACCCCTTGACCTCGGTCACGGTGAGCCCGGTAACGCCGCACTCAGCGAGGGCCTCCCGCACCTCCTCCAATTTAAAGGGCTTGACAATGGCTGTGATCAGTTTCATGGGATCGTCCTCATAGTTCATGCTCGGAAGCGATTGGTAATAGGATAACGCCAATCCTTGCCAAAGCTGCGGTGTGTCACTCGAATTCCCACTGGAGATTGGCGGCGTTTGTATTCATTAAGCTTGATCAATCGGGTGACCTGTTCCACATCTGCAGGGGCGAAACCAGCACTAATGATCTCTTCGATGCTTTGGTCATTTTCCATGTAGCGCTCAAGAATGGCGTCCAGTACCTCATAAGGGGGTAGGCTGTCCTGGTCGGTCTGGTCCGGCCTGAGTTCCGCGCTGGGTGGCCGGGTGATAACGCGTTCAGGGATCGGTTGCGAGCAAGTCCCATAAGGATCATGGGCATTGCGCCATCGTGCCAACCGAAACACCGTGGTTTTGCTCAGGTCCTTGATCACTGCAAACCCACCGGCCATGTCCCCGTAAAGCGTGCAGTAACCCGTCGCCATTTCGGACTTATTGCCAGTCGTCAACACGATAGTTCCGAATTTATTGGACATTGCCATGAGCAGTGTCCCACGGATGCGTGCCTGAATATTCTCTTCGGTCGCATCTTCCAATAGGCCTTCGAACTCGGCTGCCAGCGAAGCCCGAAAAGTCTCAAACTCTGGTTTGATCGATATTTCATCGTAGCGAACGCCAAGACGCATCGCCATGTCGCG
>CAXNFT010000147.1:0-6256 GCA_964201255.1 Rhodoferax sp. | reverse complement strand
GCCCAGCGCAAAAGCCTGATCGGCAGCGGTGACCGCAGCGACCGCATCCGCACCTACAACTTCCCGCAGGGCCGGTTGACCGACCACCGCATCAACCTCACGCTGTACAAGTTGCTGACCATCATGGAGGGCGACCTGGACGACGTGGTGCAAGCCCTACAGGCTTATGTGGCGGCGCAGCAGTTGGCTGAGCTTGAAGTGGGACTGGCGGGGTGAGCAGGCGATGACGACGCTGGGCACAGCCCTGCGCCAGGCTCAGGCACAGGGCCTGGACCGGCTAGACGCCCAGCTCTTGTTGCTGCATGTGCTGGGCCAGGAAGCGCACGACAGAGCTTGGCTACTCGCGCATGACTCAGACGCTTTGCCCGTCGCCGCCGAGGTCCGCCTGGCGCCTCTGGTGGCACGCCGGGCGGCTGGCGAGCCCCTTGCGTACATCACCGGCAGGCGTGAGTTTTTTGGGCTTGACCTAGAGGTTAATCCCCATGTACTGATTCCCCGACCAGACACCGAGACTTTGGTGGAGTGGGCACTCGAACATTTGCCAACCACGACAGCCCATGCGCTGCGCGTTCTTGACCTGGGCACTGGCAGCGGCGCGATTGCGCTGGCGCTCAAGGCCCAGCGGCCGTACGCCCAGGTGCAGGCACTCGACCGCAGCGAGGCCGCGCTGGCCGTGGCCCGACGCAATGCGGCACGCTTGAGCCTGGACATCACGTTCGCCCAAGGCAACTGGCTGGACGGCAACCACCAGCGCTACCACCTGATCGTCGCCAACCCACCCTATGTGGCCGACGCCGACCCCCACCTGTCAGCGCTGGCGCATGAGCCGCTGCAGGCGCTCACCGCAGGCTCTGACGGCCTGCAAGATTTACTCACCATCATTGCCAGTGCCCCCGACCACTTGTACCCTGGCGGAAGCTTGATGCTGGAACACGGGCAAGACCAAGCCGCCACCGTACGAGAGTTACTCACCGCAACGGGCTTTTGTGACATCGCCTCGCGCCGTGATCTGGCAGGCATCGAGCGCTGCAGCGGCGGCAGACTCAGCCGCCTATAGCAGGCGTCGACACAAAAAATGCCTGGGGCTGCTCTGGTTTGATCCAGGCCCTGACCTCCTGCGGCAAGCTGTCCGGTCGAATGGCCGCCGTGATCTTGAGGTCAACGGCATGGTCGAGCTCCAGCACCTGCGCGTCTTCTTTGCTGGTCAAGGGGTTGTAAAGCAGGACCTTTGGTTTGAGGCTGTCGGCACCTGGCGCTACCACCTGCCCCAATGAGCCGTCACTGAGTTGCACCAGTGTGCCGGGCGGGTAAATGCCCAGCAGCTTGATCAAAAACCCAAGCAGGGCTGGGTCAAATTTGCTGGATTCTCGGCGCAACAAGGTCGACAAAGCCTCCATGGGGACCAGTGGCACCAGGTCGACCGCCTCTGGGGTGCACAGTCGGTCGTACCGGTCTACCAAGGCCAGGATTCGCGCACCCAGGCCCATGTCCTTCTTGCCGATCGGCCAACCGCTACCGTCCATGGCCTCATGGTGGTCTGCCAAAATCTCTAGGGCTTCCGGGCTGAAGATACCAGACTCAGTGGCATAGCGAACACTAATCTGCAAATGCTGGCGATACTGATTTTCTTCATACTTATTGCGCTTGGCTATCGTGAAGATGCGAGCGGGCACCTCAGCCTTGCCGGAGTCATGCACCAGTGCGGCCATGGCCAAATCGGTGAGCGCCTTTTGACTCAGGCCAACCCGCTTGCCTAACAGCAAGCTCAGGGTCATGGTGTTGATGGCATGAAACTGCTGCCCGCTGCCACTTTTATGCCCCAACAGATGCAGCAGGACTTGCTTGGCATCGGCCACGGTGCCGGCAAGACCTGCGGACATGGCTTGGAGCTTGAGCCCTGCCGGCTTGGGCGCTGCGGCAAGGGTCAGTAATACATCGCGCGTCGAGCGCGCAGCCGCATCCCAGGCTCGATCGGCTGAGGCCGTCGCCGCTTTTTGTTTCAGAAACAGATCGGTACGGGCCTTTTTTTGCTCCTGGAGTGCCTTCGGCACCACCAGAGGAACCGCTGGTCGCGCGCTCTGCTTAATCTGAACCGCGTCGGACGCGGTGTCCGGCGGCGGCGGCAACGGCACCTCGCTCTTGTCAGGAAAATAGTACAGCCGACCGACCAACTGCAGCGACTGCATGATGGCAATGTCGTCCGCTGTCTTGATCAGCATCCGGTTCGACAGAAAAGGGTGCTCAGACCATTTCAGATCAAGCCAGACAAACAAACCGACCACAAGTTGCGACGGGATGATAGGAATAGCTCCCGCGGATTTATCCCATAGACTCATAAGCTCATACGTGCACCGTTGTGGCTGTAGCGCGCTGCTCGAAAAACAAAATTCGAGTCGAGCTTAGATTGTTGCGGTGCAACCCGTCAAGGTCTATCCCCCAAATTGGTCATAGGGTTTACCAGCAAAACAGGGACATCAGGGCCACGTCCAACCCATTGACCACTAGGGCCTAGGTGTCGGCGACTGTGAAATAGTAAGACAGTCGCTGCTGCGGATTCAGCCATGCCATGACTTCCGGCGCCAAGGTACTAGGCCGTATTGCGGACACGATTTTGAGCTCAGGCTCGGTCGCCAGTTCAAACACGGGCGCATCGTCTTTAGATAGCTCTGGGCTGTAAACCAGCACCTTGGGTTGCAGGCTTTGTCGTCCGGGCGCAACAACCAATGCCAGCGAGCCGTCGTTAAGCTGAACCACCGTTCCCGGCGGATAAACACCCAGCAACTTGATCAGGAGCGACAGCAGCGTAGCGTCATATTTACTGGACTCCTGCCGGAACAGCGTCGCAAGTGCCTCCGCGGGCATCATCGGCTCCTTACCAGGCGCCTCCGGTGAGCACAAGCGGTCATAGCGGTCGACCAAGCCCAGGATTCTGGCGCCAGGGCCAAAATTGGTTTTTTGCTGGGGCCAACCCTTGCCGTCCAGTGTTTCGTGGTGATCGGCAATGATGGCTAGCGCCGATGGGCTGAAGGCGCCCGATTGGGTCGCTAATTGCACGCTGTAATGCACATGCTGCCGGTAAAACTCTTCCTCGTGCTTTTTGCGTTGGGCGTTTTTAAGGATGTGCAAAGGCACCTCCGCCTTACCCGCGTCGTGCGCCAATGCCGCCATGGCCAGATCGGCCAGTTCACGTTCGTCCAAGCCCGCTTTTTTTCCCAGCATCAAAGACAGGGTCATGGTGTTTAAGGCGTGGAACTGTGGTCCCTGGGTTCCAGACTCGCCCTGAAGGTGCAGCAGCATCTCTTTGCCCTTGGCCACCGCGGCGGCTGTGTCAGCCGACAGTTGCTTGAACTTTACCCCCGCTGCTTTGGGCGAACCTGCAAGATTAACCAGGGCATCTCGAATGCCAGAGGCCGCACTCTCCCACGCCAGTGCCGCTCGGGCCGCTGTATCTTTTTGCGCCCAAATCTTGTCTTTTTTGGCTTTTTCTAGGAGCCTGACTTCCTGGATCAGCGCCTGCATAGCCTGTACTTGCGCCTCATCCGGCGCATTGGCCACAACCAGGGGCGGTAACGCCTTCTCACTCTTGTCTGGGTGGTAGTAAAGCCGGCCCGCCAGCTCGAGCGACTGAATGATCTCGACGTCTTTTTGCGTCTTGACGAGAAATCGATTCGTTACGAAAGGATGTTCCGTCCAACTCAGGTCGAGCCACACATAAAGCCCGACCACCACCTGGGAAGGCGCAATTGGCACAGAACCGGCTGACTTATCCCATAGACTCATGCGTGATCATTGCTCGAAAAAAGCGGGCATAGTTTGCTGTGTGGCTGGAGCGCCAGTCAGCAACTACGTACCTGCAAAGTCTATCCCACAAAAGGGACAGATATATGGGCTGCGGTTGAAGTCCACTTGGCCGCTAGTGCATCCCTTCAAACCATAGGGTCACCAGCAGCACGCCGTCGCCCAAGGTGAAATAATACAGTCATCGACTTTTTAGGAGCCCCATCATGAGTGACACCCAACAACGTATTGACCAACTGGTCAAATCCAGCGAAGTGCTGCTGTTCATGAAAGGCAACGCCAATTTTCCGCAATGCGGTTTCTCGGGTCGGGCGATTCAGATACTGAAGGCCTGCGGCGTTGATGCCAAGGCCGTCACGACAGTCAACGTGCTGGAAGATCCCGCCATTCGTGCCGGCATCAAAGACTACAGCAATTGGCCCACTATCCCCCAGCTTTATGTCAAAGGCGAGTTCATTGGCGGCTCCGACATCATGACGGAGATGTATGAAAGCGGCGAACTGCAGCAGGTTCTGACGGGCAAGGCCGCCTGAAGTCTCGGCCTGGCCCGCTCTGCACCGCGGGCCATTTCAAAGCAACCAGCGGCTTTTCGCCGCCAGCACGGCGCTCGGGTACGGCGCTTGGCCACGCGAGCCGTTGTAACGTCCCAGCGCCATAAACAGGTCGCCTCGCTCCCGCTCCAGGTAATGGCGCAGGATCACACAGCCAAAGCGCAGGTTAGTCTGTAGGTGGAACAGGCGACTGGTATCGCCGTTGCCCAGCAGCCGCATCCAGAAGGGCATGACCTGCATGTAGCCACGGGCCCCAGCGCTCGAAATGGCGAACTTGCGAAAATTACTTTCAACCTGAACCAAAGCCAAGACCAAGGCGGGTTCCAGCCCGGCGCGCCGACTTTCGTACCACAGCGTCTGTAAAAACTCCTTGCGCACATCAAAGTCGGGCTTCTGCTTTTTCAGACGCTCACTCGTGGCACCCAGCCAACGCAGGTAATTGAGCCGATCGGCGCTGTCCGCAAAATCTGGCACCGGCGGCGCAGCATTTGCGACCGCCGAACTCAAAGCAGTTCGAACCGCATCCGCAAGAGGCTCTTCAAGCTGCCCCCCAGCCCGAGTTTGCTCTGAAATTGAGAGCAGCCCAAGCCCTGAAATCAAGGCCAACAGGCCAGAACGTCTTGAAACCGGCAGGCTGGTCACGACCAGGGTCAGACCGCCAGACGCGAGCTGAGCAGAGCCGTAATCTCAGCCAGAGGCACCGCCGTGGCCGCCGCGTCGCGCCGGTGCTGGTACTCCACCTCACCGGCCTTCAGGCCCCGGTCTCCCAGCGTCACACGGTGCGGCACGCCGATCAGCTCCCAGTCGGCGAACATGGCACCCGGGCGCTCGCCGCGGTCATCCAGAATCACATCGACACCCATGGCCATCAGCTGGGCATAGAGCCCATCGGCCGCTGCCTTGACGTCAGGGAAACGGTCCGGACTGATCGGACACAGCACCACGGTGAACGGCGCCAGCGCATCAGGCCAGATGATGCCGCGCGCATCATGGTTCTGCTCAATCGCCGCCGCCGGCAGACGGGTGATGCCAATGCCATAGCAGCCCATTTCCATGAACTGCGGTTTGCCGTTGACATCAAGAAAGGTGGCGTTCATCGCCTGGCTGTACTTGGTGCCCAGGTAAAACACATGGCCGATCTCGATACCTCGCTCAATCGCCAGCAACCCTTTGCCGTCAGGCGACGGGTCGCCCTCTACCACGTTGCGCAAATCTGCCACAAGGTCAGGCTCTGGCAGGTCACGGCCCCAATTGACGCCCATGATGTGGAAATCGACCTCATTGGCACCACAAATCCAGTCGCTCATGACGGCCACTTCGCGGTCAACCACCACCCGCACCGGTTTTTTCAGGTTGATCAAACCAAGGTAGCCCGGTTTGCAGCCAAAGTGCTCGTCGATTTCATCCAGCGTGGCAAAGCGAAAGCCGCCTTCCATGCCCGGTAATTTGTTGGCTTTGACCTCGTTCATATCGTGGTCGCCACGCAGCATCAGTAGCCAGACCTGGCGTTTGACAATCTCGCCAGCCTCGTTTTTGTCCTCGGTGGTGAGCACCAGCGACTTGACGGTTTGCTGCAGCGGGACCTGCAGGTACTCGGCCACGTCGGCACAGGTACTCTTGCCCGGCGTCGCCGTTTTGGTCATGGCCTGGCTTGGCGCCGAGCGAGGCCATTGGGGGGCCAAAGCCTCGGCCTTTTCCATGTTGGCAGCATAGTCGCTACCCGGACAGAACACGATGGCGTCTTCACCCGTGGCGGCTATCACCTGAAATTCCTCGCTCAGGTCGCCGCCAATGGCACCGCTGTCGGCTGCCACGGCCCGGTAAGTCAGGCCAAAACGGTCAAAAATGCGCCGGTAGGCCTGGGCCATCACCTGGTAGCTGGTCTTGGCGCTGGCCTGGTCACGGTC
>CAXNFT010000146.1:0-6414 GCA_964201255.1 Rhodoferax sp. | reverse complement strand
GCGCAGCGGCAGTTGGGGTAGCACGAGCACCAACACTAGCGTTAACATCTGCGCGTTTGACCAGCGGCAGTCGCCAACGATGAGGAGTCACCCCATGAAAATCACTGTTGAAACCATCGTCAAGGCGCCTGTCGCCAAAGTCTGGCACGCCTACAAAACGCCAGACGACATCACGCAGTGGAATGCTGCGTCTGATGATTGGCACACCACCAAAGCTACCGTCGACCTGCGGGTGGGTGGAGAATTTTCATCGCGCATGGAGGCCAAAGACGGCAGCTTTGGTTTTGACTTCGCGGGGACCTACACCAAGGTCGTGCCAAACGAGTCAGTGACACGACTCCAAGTTAGCAGGCGCCATTCACTGTACTCACCATCACACACCCAGGAGCATCGACATCATGGCCGTCGTACTTGAAGGTGGCTGCCTCTGCGGCAAAGTTCGGTTCACTGCCGGTCAGTTGCCCCTGCGAACGTTTGCCTGCCATTGCACATTTTGTCAACGCGTGACGGGTACCTCTTTCTTCGCTGAATCGATTTTCCCCATGGATGCCGTCCGGTTCAATGATGGAGAACTTAAACGGTACGAGCACGTGTCAGAGGGTAGCCAGAAAAAGGTCTTCGTTCACTTTTGCCCATCCTGCGGTACGACCGTTGGCCTGACCTTTGAGCGCTGGCCGGAAGTTCGCGCCATCTCGCGTGGCTGCTACGACGACCCCAACGCCGTTGAAATCACAAGCCATATTTGGACGGAGTCTGCCCAGGCCGGCGTCGTACTTCCCGCGGGAATTGAATGCTTTGCCAGAGCACGAGCCCAGCTTGATGGTCAGCCAGAGCAGTCCACAAAACACGACGTGCCGGCCATGGCGCGGCTTGCGTGACTCGTAACCGGCGGCCAGTACCGGCGTGGCCAGGGCATCGTTCAACGACTTTTCCTGGCCCAGACCAGTTCTAACGCAAGGCCGGTTGCGGGCATACCCGTTGCTCTAGAGAAGTCGTCACGGCTGAGCTTGCCGCGCGACGGGGGTGGGTAAAGGCCTGGCGTCGATGGTGAACCCTGCCTTTTTGACCACAAGTACGCAGAGTTCAATGAACGCTTGATGTGACAAGTCATGCTTTGCGTCGTTCGTTCTCCATCCGCAGATACGAAAGCCAGAATTCACGCGTGCTGACTTGATGTGGTCAATGGTGGGAAGCAAAGCGAACCCGGCCTTATATTCGTGCCGTCCAGCTGATGACTCTTCGTTGTTGTACTTGCTGAGAAGAGTCCAGTCGAGTTCCTCACCGGTGTAAAAGTCGCGCCCTTCGCTGCCTAGGACTGCTTTATGAATGTCGTCACGGTACTGAGCTGCAGTGATCTCCTCATATCCTCGCTTGCGGTCTCGCTTCAAATGTGCTGCCGCTTTACGAGCAAGCCACCTTTCATACACAAGCGGATTGACACGGTCGACTAGAAACAGCGGGATAGCGTGACGGGTTGATGACATTTGATGAGCTTAGCGGAATTTCCCTTGCACTCATGCCGTCTGGGACCACATCCTGCAGGACCGGAATCGCTCCATCCAAGTCATAACGGGGACCGCATTGATGCGAGATCCCGAACCTCGATTGCCTTCCGGATACCTGCCATTGGGCAATGACCGTAACTGGCCCCGACCTGCCCAGGCGCCAGGGCACAGTTTGAACTCAATTTCACTGAGCAATTACCCGTGATGTGCAGTTTTATGCATGGCATCGCGCAAAATCTGGTTCAGACGCGTTTGATAGCCATTGCCCTGATTCTTGAGCCACTCCAGCACATCGGCATCGATGCGCACTGTTAGTTGCTGCTTGATAGGCCGATAGAACTTTCCCCGCTGAGCGCCATTCCAGTCTTGTTCTTTTGTCGCCGGCAAGTCAGAGAAATCAATGTCGCTCTCGGGCCTAGCGGCTAATGTTGCCAATTCCTTGCTTATGGATTCAGGTACCTTGCTCATAAATTTTCCTCTCCAACTTGGTTGTGCGTCGCGCAGAAATAATCCGTATGTGTTCGGTGCCACTCTCGCTTTCATGCCACGTATGTGCCACGATTAGCAAGACAACACCGCCCACCTGACCTATGGTCTGCCAGCGCTGCTCACCGTGTTCAATGCGGTCTTGCATAGAAAAGTGCAAAGGGTCATCGAATACCAGTTGGGCAGCTTCGAAACTGACACCGTGCTTTTGCTTGTTAGCATCGTTTTTAGCGTCGTCCCAAGAAAACACACTCAAGCCCTGATTGGTAGTTACAGAATTGTAGTTACAACTAACCTTCGGCGCAAGCTCAAGTGAGCATATTTCGCCGTACTGGCTGGAGGACTGGAACAGAGTCTGCGCCGCCTAGTCACAGTCCGATCAATAGCCCGAACGCCAGCGCAGTACTATTTTGCGCTTCCCGATGCTAATTACTCGCCAAAGTCAGTACACGGACCTCAGTGGTCGTTTTATGAGCAGGTCTTGAAGCGCGCGGCCTGGGCTAGCTAGGGCCTCGCTCAACGGGAATCCGATGCGAAAAGGCATCAGCGCTTGCCAGCTTCATCAATGAGCGCCGTCAGCACATAGCCAAAACTCTGCGTTTCAAAGTTATGGTGACCGAATCTTTTCCCCATCGCGACACGCTTTAAGGCCGCGCAGTCAAGCAACATCGGCTCATCCGGGTTGGTCTCATCGTGCAAAATAAAGTCCTTCGACTGGAACGCATCATGGCGACAACGGAAAAAATCAAAGGCTCAGCATCCTACTTCCCATCGATTGAAAAAAAGTACGGCCAGCCCATTGCGCACTGGTTGAATTTGGTGGGTCAACGGACCAGCATGAAGCACATGGAAATCGTGAATTGGTTAACGACCGAACATGGCCTGGGCCATGGGCATGCCAATGCCATCGTGGCTCACGTCTTGGCGAAACCCTGAATGCCGCTGCACCTTGATTTTTCGGTTCTGACATCTTTCACATTGCTGTGGCTGGCGGTCGTGCCCTCGCCGGGCCCGAACGTGCTGATGGTGACGCATGTGGCGCTAACCCGGCGGCCCGCGCACGTGGTCTTTGCCATTCTGGGCAATTTGACGGGTATTGCGCTGCTGGCCAGCCTAGCGCTGGTGGGGTGGGCGGCGGTGCTGGCGGCTTTTCCGTGGATGCGCACGGGCGTCAACATCTTTGGCGGTTTATACCTGATGTGGGTTGGCTCAAAGCTGATCCGCCGGGCCCGCACGAGTGGTGCTTTGTCAGGCCCCACAACCGGTGAGGCGGGCGACACGCCGGCTGATTACCGGCGCACCGCGGTCCTGGGGCTGGTTACCGCCCTTTCCAACGCGCAGGCGATTCTGTTCATTACCTCGATCTATGCGGCCACAGGGGTGCTGACTGCCAATGTAGCCACCGGCTTTGCCAGCATCGCCATCATGCTCAGCTGCAACGCCGCCTATCTGGCCTTACTGGGGTGGCTGTTTCAGCGCGAGAAAATTCGCCTCGCCTATGCACGGTTTCGCGGCGTGCTGGATGGGGCGATTGGCACGCTGTTTATGTTGTTTGGTGGCAGGCTGCTCTGGCGGGCGCTTGCCGCCTGAGTAGGTTACCCCTGGCCGACCATGCCGACCATGCCGCTCATTCGATCTTGATGTTCGCCGTCTCAACCACACGCCGCCAGCGGATGACGTCGGCGCGGATGGTTTCCATCATCTGTTCTGGGCTACCGCCCACCAGTTTGGTGCCGTCGCCTTCAAACTTGGCTGCTGTTGCCCGGTCGCGCAGGATGGCATTGACCTCTTGATTGAGGAAGGCCACAACATCCGCGGGTATGCCTTTGGGCCCTGCCAGCGCCTTCCAGTCAAACACGCTGTAGTCTGGCAGGCCCTGCTCGGCAAATGTTGGCAAATCAGGCAAGTTGGCCACCCGCTCCTTGCCAACCACGCCTAAGCCGATGACGCGTCCTGATTTGATAAAAGGTGTGCAAAAGGTGGCGCTTGTCAGCATCATGTCGATGCTGCCGCTGACCACGTCGGTGAAGGCCTGCGAAGACCCTTTGTACGGAATATGGATCAGCTTGATGCCCATTTGAAAGGCCAACTCTTCCATGCCAAGATGGGCCAGCGAGCCAACGCCCGCAGAACCGTAGCTCAGCTTGCCCGGCTCTCGCTTGGCCGCTGCGCCGAGCGCGGCCAGCGTCTTGTGCTTAGAGTTACTACCGACCACCACGACGGCGGGGTCGCGTGAGATCATCGCAATCGCTTGCAGGTCGGCGATCGGATCAAATGGCAGTTTACTGACAGCGGCCTGGATCGGGTAGGTGCTCGACATGTTGAGCAGGGTGTAGCCGTCGGGGGGGGACTTGAGGACATAGTCTGATCCAAGGTTGCCGCCGGCGCCAACGCGGTTTTCCACGACCACAGACTGGCCGACACGCTCGCTCAATCGCTGGGCCATGAAGCGAGCGACCACGTCACCACCGCCGCCGGCACTGAAAGGGACGACAAACCGGATGGTTTTTTCAGGAAATTTTCGGGTCTGTGCCGAGACGGCGGCAGGTAGCATCAGGGCGGATACGCCCTGGATCCAGAGTCTTCTTGAAGTCATTTGGCAAGTCTCTTTAGTGGTGTCGATAGGAGGATAAATGTCTATTTTGCGCCAAGCCCTCGCAGGTGGCGCAAAAGAGTTTGTCGGCTACGGCGCACATGGGCGCGCATGGCCTGTTCAGCGCCGTCAGCGTCTCGACGCTGGATGCAGTCGATGATGGCACGGTGCTCCGCATGGGTCTCAGCCGGGTCGGTGCGTACCTCTGCAGCGCGAAACCTGAAAAGCCGCAAGAGCGAATACAAGTCTTCGCATAACAACTGTGCGATGCGCAGGTTGCGGCTCCCTAAAGCAATGTTGCGGTGAAAGTCTCGATCCGGGCCGGTGTCAAACACACCGAATGGTTTGGTTTGTTGGGTGTCGATCGCTTCAATGGCATTGACCATACCGCGCAGCGCCTCAATCTCTGCAGACCCCATATGCTCTGCGGCAAGGCGCGCTGCCATACCCTCCAGGGCTTCGCGGGTGACCAGCAGTTGCTCAAAATCGTCCAGGCTGGGGTCGATCACGCTCACGCCTGCGTTGGGCGTGCGTTGCAGCAGTCGCCTGCCTTCCAGAATTCGAATGGCCTCGCGCAAGGGGCCTCTGCCGACGCCAATCGCCTTGGCCAAGGCCACTTCTCGCAGCTTGGCGCCAGGCGGCAGGTCTCCGCTGAGGATCATGCGCTCCATTTGCTCTACCGCATTGGCAACCAGCGTACCAACACCTTCGGGCGATTCAGTTTGAGAGGCAGTCATGCCGCGGCGGTATAGGCCCAGGGTCGGCGTGCCCGGTCAGCAGCGCGCCAAAGGTCGATGTCAGCGCGCCGTGCCAAGGTTTGGTCGATCTCGTCGACGCCGTGTAGCAGCATTTGGCGCAGTGTGGCGGGCGCTTCGAACTGAAAGTGCAGACCTGACTCGGCTTGGGTCACTGTCTGCTGCATTAGATCAACGTGAATGTGCGCGGTGCCTCGGGACGACTCAACATGTTCAGCAAGCTGGCGCACCGCTTCAATCGGCAACACCACCGGAAGCAGGCCATTGCGAAAGCAGTTGTTGAAAAATATCCCGCCGAAGGAGGGTGCAATCACGCAGCGGATTCCAAACTCACGCAGGGCCTTGGGTGCGCGTTCGCGTGAGGAGCCGCAACCAAAATTACGATCGGCCAGCAACAGTTGAGCGCCGTCATAGGGCACTTGATTCAGGACGAAGCTAGGGTTGGATTGACCATCAGGCAGAAAGCGAGCATTGGCAAAAAGATGGGCGCCATAGCCCTTGGCATCGGTTCCGCCCAGGTAGCGTGCCGGGATGATCTGGTCGGTGTCAATGTTGATTTGCAGCATGACTGCGGCGACGCCACTGACCTCTGTGAATTTTTCCATCAAGTTCCCCCTGGCGCCATGGTGATGCAGCCCGCGATGGCGGAAGCCGCGACCGTTGCTGGGCTGGCCAAATGGGTGCGGGTGAGCGGCCCCTGTCGCCCTTTGAAATTGCGGTTGGTTGTGCTGATCACGCGTAGGTTGGCGAATCTGTCGTCACCAATGTGCCCACAAAAGCCGCAGGCGGACTCGTGCCACTCGAACCCAGCATCCTTGAAAACCTGGTCTAGACCCTCGGCCTCTGCCGCACGCTTGACCGGCGTGGAGCCTGGGATGCACAGCGCCTGAACGCCAGGTTTGACCCGCTTCCCGCGCAGAACATCTGCCGCTGCCCGCAGGTCTGACAGCCGTGCGTTGGTGCATGAGCCAATGTAGGCAACGTCAATGGCAAGGCCAGCGAGAGACTGGCCCGGCTGGAGCTGCATATATTCCAATGCGCGTGCGGCTTCACTGCGCGCCTGCGGATCGCGCTC
>CAXNFT010000145.1:0-6459 GCA_964201255.1 Rhodoferax sp. | reverse complement strand
CGGGCAAACTCTGTTGGGTCGACATCAACCCCAAACAGCCGACCCCCCGGGCTTAAGCGCGCCAGCAGCTCGCGCGCATGGCCGCCGTAGCCCAGCGTGGCGTCCAGCCCAACTTCGCCTGGCTGTGGCGCCAGCACCGCCAGGATCTCAGCCACGCAAATGGGCCGGTGCATGCCCGCCGGCGTTTGGCCGCGTGCCATGACCTTGTCGATGGCTTCAGCGTGGCTGAGCGGGTCAAGTTCCTTGTATTTTTCGGCAAAGCTGCGCGGGTGGGTACCGGCGTAGCGCACGCGGCGCTGGTGGGGTGGGGCTTCGTCGGTCATGTCTGGATTGTGCGGCACCTGCTGTCGATGCTGGGGCCAGGTGCCGGCCTAGCGAAAGTGGTCAAAGGATGTGTAGCGCTTGGTGAGCACTTGGCCTAGCCCGTCCAGCAGGCGCAAGCCTGGCTCAGCCTCGATCCGGCCAATGCGGGTGACCGGGGTCTGGCTAGCCTGCGCGGCTGCTGCCACTTCGGCGCGTGCTGATGGCGGCGCGCTGAACAGCAGCTCGTAGTCGTCGCCACCCGCCAGGGCCCAGTGGTGCCAGTCAGCCAGAGCAGGTTGAGGCTCAAATTGGCCTCCAGCCCTTGTCTGGTATGACTTTGATGCTACTAAAGATGTAGCAATATCCACCTCGACCGTGGCGCCAACACCAGACTGCTGGAGGATGTGGCCAAGGTCGCCGAGCAGGCCATCGCTGACATCAATGGCCGCGCTGGCAATGCCGCGCAGGGCCTGGCCCAAAGCCACCCGGGGGCTTGGCTGCTCAAGCCGCAACCGCGCGGCGTCCAGTACGGCGGCAGGCACGGTGAGCCGGCCGAACAGGGCGTCGAGTGCCAATGCCGCATCACCTAGCGTGCCGCTGACATAGAGGTCATCGCCGGGCCGGGCACCCGAGCGCAGCAGCGCCTGCGAGCGGCCATTGATCACAGGTACTTCGCCAAACACGGTGATGCAAATGTTGAGCGGTCCACGGGTGGTGTCACCGCCGACCAGCTCACAGCCATGGTCATCGGCCAGCGCCAGCAGCCCTTGTGCAAAGGGCCCGAGCCAGGCTTCATCCACTTGCGGCAGGGCCAGCGCCAACGTAAACGCCAGGGGCGTGGCACCACAGGCTGCCAGATCGCTCAAATTGACGGCCAGCGCTTTGTGCCCCAGTCGACAAGGGTCAACAGTCGCCAGGAAGTGCCTGCCCTCAACCAGCATGTCGCAGGAGATGGCGAGCTGGGTGCCAGGGCGTGGTTGTAAGAGCGCACAGTCATCGCCCACACCCAAGACGGCACGGCGCGCTGGGCGCTTGAAGTAACGCGCAATGAGGTCAAACTCACCGAGCTGGCTCATGGTGGGTAGGGCGCCTTAGCGACTACAGCGCTGCCGGGCCGGTTTCAGTGCAAGGTTCTCTGCCCGCCGCTGGAGCTCAGGGCGTCCAGCACGAACATCGGGATGTCGGTCTCAAATTTTTCGCCATCTTCGGCCACGCAAAAAAAACTGCCGTGCATGGTGCCAGTGGGCGTACGCAAGCGGGTGCCGCTGGTGTACTCAAACACCTCGCCGGGTTTGAGCAGCGGCTGTTGCCCCACCACGCCCAGCCCTTTGATGCGCTCGGTGTGGCCGTTGGCATCGTTGACGTTCCAGGTGCGCGAAATGAGTTGCGCCGGCACGGCGCCCACATTGGCAATGCTCACGGTGTAGGAAAATATGTAAAGGCCCTGTTCCGGCGCCGATTGCTCGGCGAGGTAACGGGGGGAGACTTCAACCCGGAATTGATACTTCGACATGGTGCAATGCTACCTGCGAAAATGCCGATTCTGTTCATCCTGTCATTTTTGAGTAGCACCACATGACTTATCGAATTGCCCCATCCATTTTGTCCGCCGATTTTGCGCGCCTGGGTCAGGAGGTGCAGGACGTGATTGCGGCCGGCAGCGACTGGATCCATTTTGATGTGATGGACAACCACTACGTGCCTAACCTCACCTTCGGGCCGATGATCTGCAGCGCGCTCAAGCCTCACGCCAAAACGGCAGCCGGTGTGGCCGTGCCGATTGACGTGCACCTGATGGTGCAGCCGGTGGACGCTCTGGCGGCGGCTTTTGCCGACGCCGGGGCCGACCTGATCAGCTTTCACCCCGACGCCTCGGGCCATGTGCACCGCAGCGTCCAAGCCATCAAGGCCCGGGGCTGCCAGGCCGGGCTGGTGTTCAACCCTGCCCAGCCGCTCGATGTGCTGGACTGGGTGATCGACGACATTGACCTCATCCTCATCATGAGCGTCAACCCCGGTTTTGGCGGCCAGAGCTTCATTGACTCGGCTTTGCGCAAGATTGAGGATGCGCGCCGGCGCATCAGCGCCAGCGGCAAGGACATCCGGCTGGAAGTCGATGGCGGCATCAAGGTGGACAACATCCGGCGCGTGGCCGACGCTGGTGCCGACACCTTTGTGGCCGGCAGCGCCATCTTTGGCAAGCCTGATTACAAAGGTGTGATCGACGCCATGCGCCAAGCGCTGCGAGGCTGAGCGGCGCTCAGTTGACGACAGCGCGTCGTTAAAGCGGTTCGAATTTAGGCAGGTCGAGACGGAATGCGATCGGCCCATCCAGGCTGGCGGACAGCGCCGCGCCGGCCTTGTTAACCGATTGCAGCAGCAGGGTGTCGCTGACCTGGCTGCCGACCCTAAACGGCCGTGCCGGTTTGCCATCGACCGCTATCAGAGCATAGCCCTGGTCGTTTTTGCCAGCCACCACGCCACTGATCTTGAAGCGGCTTGCCCCAGAGTCCACCACCACTGCGCCGGGCGCGGCCGGGCTGAGCTGACCCCCACCCAGGACCCCGGCAATAATTTTCGATGAAGGAGCGGATGGGCTTGCCACGACCAGTTTGGATGTGCTCGGTTCGAGCGCTGGTGAGGTCAGCTTAAGGCCCCAATAGCCTGCGCTGCCGGCAGCCAGCGCCGCAGCCAAAAACGTGGCGATTCGAAGCCACCAGCGTGCATAGGGGAGGGTCCGCATCGACCGATTATGATTCATAGGAGACACTTCATAATTCAAGCAATGACAAAACGGAACGGCTGATGAAGAACAAAATGGTTGCCTCAACGGGTGTCAAGGCGGCGGCTGGGCGCAGTTATGCACCCGTGACCTTGGACATGGTGGCCGGCGCCGCTGGGGTCTCTCCCAGCACGGTGTCGCGCATCCTCAATGGTACGGCGGCGGTCAGCGCGCCCAAGAAGAAGGCGGTTGACGATGCCATTGCCGACCTCGGCTTTGTCCCAAACCCCATGGCCCGTGGTCTTGCCGGTGGCCGCACCCTGAGCATTGGCGTGGTCACCCAGGCCATTGACAGCCCGTTTTACGGCGTGGCCCTTAGCGGTATTGAAGACGCTCTGGACCCGGCGGGTTACAGCCCCTTGTTTGTCAGCGGCCAATGGAACGCCACCTCAGAGGCTCGGTGCATTGAGGTCCTGCGTTCACGGCGGGTGGACGGCATCATTGTCTTGACCGGGCGTCTCAGCGACCAGGCCTTGAAAAACTGTGCGAAGGCGCTGCCGGTGGTCGTGACCGGTCGCGCCCTCAAGGCGCCCGGTTTGTTTTCCCTGAACTTTGACAACTACACGGGCGGCCTGCTGGCGACCCAGCACCTCATTGCGCTCGGTCACCGGCGCATCGCCTTCATCACGGGTGACCCGGCGCACCCTGATTCCAATGACCGACTGCGTGGCTACCGGACGGCCTTGAACGATGCCGGCATACCGTTTGATGCGGCGCTGGTGGTCCCCGGCGAATACCATGAGGTGAGCGGCCAGGAGGCCGTCGACCGTCTGCTGGCCTCGCACCAGCAATTCACCGCGATCTTTGCGGCCAATGACCAAATGGCTTTTGGTGCGGCTCTGGCGCTGCATCGCCACTCGATGCGCGTGCCGGAAGACATCTCCCTGGTTGGTTTCGACGACCTCCCCTCTGCGCTCTACGCGATACCGCCCCTGAGCACCATTCACCACCCGGCCTACGAACTGGGCCAACTTGCTGCTCAGGCCATGTTGCAGCTGATTGCTGGTGATAAGCCGAGCGCCGAGGTGCCTGTGCCGCGTTTAGTCACGCGTCAGTCGAGCCGACGCCTGGATTCGGCTGCGCCCTAGGTTTCTTCGGGATTTCCCTTGGTTGACACATCCGGCTTGAACTTTATAATTCTTTGAAAGCGCTTTCACGTTTGAGGTAGGCGCAGTCTAAATCGGAGATCATCATGCGCATGACAACTCAAAAGCTCAAGACCGCTGCCCAAAGCTGGGCGGGGTTGTTGTTGGCCGGCTGCGTTGTCACGCTGGCCCAAGCGCAGCAAAGCATCACGGTGGCGGCTTATCCGGCCGTGGACGAGATTGCCAAGGCGGCTGTGACGCAATGGAAGAAAAAACACCCCGGGGTTGAGGTCAAGGTGGTCAGTCGGGCGTTCGCCGACCACCACACCGCCATGACCACGGCCTTGTCCACTACGTCCAACTTGCCCGATGTGATGGTGGTCGAGTTCGGCTATGTGGCGCGCTTTGCCGAGGGTGGCGGCCTGGAAGACCTGGGCGCCGCGCCCTACAACATCAAAACACAGCAGGCCAGGTTTGTGCCGTTTGCTTTCCGCCAGGCCACGGCTGCGTCCGGCGCTGTGGTGGCGGTTCCCGCTGACATTGGTCCCGGCACGCTGCTGTACCGGGCCGACATCCTGAAAAAAGCCGGCGTGACCGAGGCGGACCTGATGCAGTCGTGGGACGCCTATTTGGCGGCTGGGGTCAAGATCAAAGCGGCCACGGGCGCCTACCTGGTCGCACATGCCCGGGATGTGAAAGACATCGTCATCCGCTCTGACATCAAACCCGGCGAAGGCCTTTACATCGACGCCAAAGGCCGCGTGCTGGTCGATTCGCCCCGCTTTGTCCGGGCCTTTGAGTTGGCCAAAAAAGTGCGCGATGGCAAGCTCGACGGCAAGATCAGCGCCTGGTCCAACGAATGGTCCGAAGGTTTCAAGCGCGGCACCATTGCCACACAGATGTCCGGCGCCTGGTTGGCTGGCCACCTCAACAACTGGCTGGCGCCCGACACCAAAGGTCTGTGGCGCGCGTCGCAATTGCCCGAGAAGGCCTGGGGCTCATGGGGCGGCAGCTTTTACACCATACCCAAGGGCGCCAAAAACAAGGCGCTGGCCTGGGACTTCATCCAGATGATGACGCTGGACCCGCAAATGCAGCTGAGCGCCTTCAAGTCGCAAGACGCTTTCCCGGCGCTGGTCGATGTGCATAACGATGCCTTCTTTGACCAACCGATTGAGTTCCTTGGTGGGCAGAAGGCGCGACTGCTGTGGCGTGATGCCTCACGCAAGATCAATGCGGTCGATGTGCACAAGCTGGATCCAATTGCCGAGGAAATCATCAACACCGAAATGGACAAGGTGCTGGACCAGGGCAAGGATGTGCGTACGGCGCTGGCCGACGCCAAGGCCCTGCTGGAGCGGCGAGTCAAGCGCTGAGCCTAGCTTTAGCGCCAACACCCTGGCCCATGAAGTCTTTATCCGCCTTCAGGCTTTCGCCTGCCAGCGTGCCCTACGTGCTGTTAAGTCCGTTTGTGCTGCTGTTTCTGGTGTTTGGGGTGTTTCCGCTGTGCTTTTCGTTTTACCTGGCCTTCCAGACTTGGGAGCCCACCGCTGGCTTGGCCTCCATGAAGTTTGTCGGGCTGGACAACTTTGAGTTCGCCATCACGGACGAGTGGTTCTGGAAGTCGCTCAAAAACACCGCCTGGCTGGCGCTGGCCTCGGGCGTGCCCCAGCATCTGATCGCCATCCCACTGGCCTATTTCATCCACACCTCGTTCAAGCGCACGCGTAACGCCGTGATTGGCGCGTACTTTTTGCCTTACATCACCTCTACCGTGGCGATTGCCATGATGTTCAGCACCCTGTTCTCCACAGATTACGGGCTGATCAACCTGACCCTGCGCAGTCTGGCCAACCTGCCGGTGTTGGGGGGTCTCTTTCCCCATGACCCGATCGACTGGCTCAACCGGGCTGAGAACGTGAAGCCGGCAATCGCGCTGGTGGTGTTCTGGCGCTATGTCGGCTTCAATACTGTGCTCTACCTGGCGGCGCTGCAGACGATTCCCAAAGACATTTACGAGGCAGCCACCATGGATGGCGCCGGGCGCTGGCAGCAGTTTTTCTTCATCACCCTGCCCAGCCTCAAACCCATGATTTATTTTGGCGTCACGCTGAGTGTGGTTGGTGGCCTGCAGTTGTTTGAGGAGCCCTTCATCCTGACCGGCGGTCGGGGCGGCACCGACCAGGCCGGCATGACCACCGCCATGTACATGTACCGCACGGCCTTCGAGTTCAATGACTTCGGCGCCGCCAGCGCCTTGTCGTGGTTGCTGTTTGTGTTCGTCGCCCT
>CAXNFT010000144.1:0-6471 GCA_964201255.1 Rhodoferax sp. | reverse complement strand
AGCGAATACTCAAACGGCTCCATATCCATGGGGTTCCCTGCGGTTGGCTGCCTATGGCTGACGAAGCCGTTATGGCAATTTTTTTGCAGCATCATAATGGTTTGTCATGCCCCAAAGGGAGTGTGAGGCGCAGGCACAAGCCCGTGGGCTGTACTGTCGCGGCCAGGTGCGGGTGGGTGAACCGATTGGGCTAATGCGTATCGGCACTTGTGCTAAATTGCGGCGGTAGTCATATTTGACTACCTTCCACCTTGGAGCAAGAGATGGCCACCTTGAGCACAGCGAGCAAACCCACCAGTTTGAAGCTACCCGCTGCACTCAAAACGCAACTCGAGCAGGAGGCCCAGCGGGCGGGATTGAGCCTGCACGCCTTCATGGTGGAAACTCTGGCTGATTCGGTGCGCCGCGCACGTCTTCGTGACGCCTGGGCGCAGGATTCGATCAACGCCCTGAGTGACATGACAGCCAGCGGATCTGGCCATGAACTGGGTGATGTCCGCGCCTACTTTTCCAGGTTGGCCAGTCACCGCCAAGGGCTGCAAGCCAAGCCAGATCACCTCGCGCCAACACCATTGGGTTGATGGCTGTGCCTCGGGTATTTCTGAGCCAGGGCGCTTTGGACGACCTGCTTCGGCTGGAAGAGTTTCTCTGCCAGTCTGGTGATCCAAAGGCGGGCGAATTGCTGGATTTCATCCTGGATGCCCTGCAAGTTTTGACGCATCAGCCCGGCATCGGTCGGCCGGTTGAAGGGGGTTTGCGTGAACTGATTATTTCGCGCAGGCGCAGCAGCTACCTGGCGCGCTACGCGTTCGACGAGGCCCGCGACCTGGTGCTGGTTGCGCGCATTCGCCACCAGCGGGAATCCGGCTATTCGGAGGATGAGCTTTAAAGTGCCCTGAATGAACGGGTTGGGCGAATCGATCGGTCTTGCAGTGAGCGCAACACTGTATGCACAAGCAGTGACAATAAAATTTTTAAGTAAATTGCTATTAATTAACAAAAATTGATACACTTTCAATGACTTTAGTTCTAAATCCCGTTTCACTTGAAAATCTCGTCCCGCTCGGCACACCCTACAGGCTTACAACCTGTGGGCAGCGGCATGGAACTGAGCATCGACATGCCGCTGCTCAATGCCTTGCAGGACGGCGTTGTGCTGCTGAACCGGGCTGGCCAAGTGACCGATTTCAACCGAGCCGCACGGCCCTGGCTCACGGCGTGCACCAAGGCGCAAGCTGGGCTGGCCGAGCACATTCAGCAACAGATCAAGCACCCCGGTCCGGGCCCAGTGGCCATTGAGCTGCTTGAACCCTTCGAGCCGCTTGGCGGGTGCGGTGAGGCTTCGGTGGCACCCGGGTTACACCTGTGCCGCCATGGCCCGCAGGGCTACGCCCTGATGATCGCCACTGGACAGCCGCAGCCCAACACCGCCCCAGAGCCGCAGACTCGCCTGTTTGACCTGCTCGGCGAAGCCATCCGGCACGAGTTCACGCACTGGCGCAGCGCGCTTGACGGGGCATTACCCATGGCGCAGCAGGCGCCAGCATGGGCCGACCTCGCCAGCCAATCGCAACGCCTGAGCCGCTTGCTGGTGGTGTTCGACCAACTGTCCTCAATGCGCAGTGAGCAGTTGCCCAAGCAAAGCGAGCGCCTGTCGCTGATGACGCTGACACAAACAGTACTGGCCAGCATGCCGCAGCGGCGGGCCGACTATGCGCTGATGGTGGCGCCGGGCGCATCAGCCAAACAGCATGGCATGCTGTACGGCCACGCGGCGCTGCTGACCGCCGGCCTGCGTGCCTTGCTTGAAACCCTGGACCAGGGGGCGCCGCCGCACAGCCAGATTGAGCTTTGGGTGCGCCAGAGCGGCCGCCACGTCGTGCTGAACAGCCGCTTTGCCAGCGGCAGCGGTGTCAGACGGCGCAACCCGGCCCCAGCGGCACCCAACGCCGAAGCGCCAACCCTGCGCCTGGAGGCCGAGCTGCGCTTGCCCTTGGCGCAGCGCATCGTCGAACTGCACGGCGGGCAGCTCAGCACAGAGCCGCTGGATGCTGCACCCGGCAGGCCACAGCGCCAGGGCATCGCTGCATTCACCCTGCTGTTGCCCACAGGTGCCGCCGGCGAGCCCCAGCGACGCCCCGAGTGTGCCGACTGCCCGACCTCTCAACAAGCCGAAGCCTATGCCCGCGACCTCGCTTCGCTGATGATGCGACCCGACAGCGCCGCCGATATGTCGGGCGAAGAAATCGCCTTTCTGATGAACGTAATTACCAACCCACCCGCCCTTGAAACGGGCACACCAACACCATGAAAAAAATCCTGATTGTTGACGACCACGCTGACATGCGTCGCCTGCTGGCCATTTCTGCGGGCAACGAGTATGAGGTGATGGAAGCCGAAGACGGCGAAAGCGCCTTTGAAGCAACGCGGCGCTTGCGCCCTGACGCCGTGTTGCTGGACATCATGATGCCCGGCGCCATGGATGGCCTGCAGGTGCTCGACGCGATCCGGGCTGACCCAACGCTCAAGCACATTCGCGTGGCCATGGTCACCGCCCGCGGCCAGGCCACAGACCTCAGCGCCGGCAAGGACCACGGCGCCGACGCCTACTTTGTCAAACCTTTCAGCCCACTCAAGCTCTTGGGCTGGTTGAGAACCCAGCTGAATTGAGCGTTTGTTTGAGTAGTGGTCGGCCATGACATCACCGCCTAGCCTGCAGCCGCCTAAGAATGCGTCCTACCTGCTAGCGCGGCTTCTTAAATGGCCCCTGACCCACCAACTCTATTTGGTGTGGTTTATGGGGCTGATCTGGGCCGCCTTGATCACAACCGGGGCCCTGCTCACCTACCAATTTTTCGTGAAGGAGCGGCTGACCGCGACCGCAGAAGTTGCCGTCATGGGAATCATCGGGGGGATGCACAGTTATCTTGACTTGTACCTAGACGGCCGAGACCAAGCCTTGCAAGAGGCCAGTGACATGGCCGCGCAACAAAGCCCGGCATCAACCAAATTGCCCGGGTTGGCCCAGGCTGAGATTGACGCCAAGTTGGTGACCACCGTCATTGTCTGGGCTGACGGGCAAACTGACGCGCGCAAGGCACCCTTGAGCCCCCCCCAGCGCAAGATGGCCATGGAGGCACTGATAGAGCACCAGCGCCAGAACACCGGACAAATGCGGATTTCGGACCCGTTCCTCAACCAGCCCAACAGCACTTGGAACGTGCAACTGAGTCGCCGCATCAACGCAGAAGGCGGCCGTTTCCTGGGCGTCGCGCTGAGCTACTGGTCTGGTGTCGAGCTTGAGTCCTACCTGGCGGAAACATTTTTTCTTGAAGAAGGCAAAAGCATCCTGCTCAACGACAAGGGCCACGTGCTGGTCAATATGTCTTCAGCGGGTACAAGCTATGGCGGTTCGGTGGCCATGACCGATTTGCTCGGGGGCAATGCCCACAAAGGCCGTGGCAGTTACCTGGGCGTGCTAACCAGCATCGACAACACACCACGCCTCTACATCTGGCGCAAGTTGACCAACCACTCGGTGTACATCTTGAAGGGCGTCGCCGAAGCCAGTATTTTGAACTTTGCTCGGCCCGGTGCGCTGGTGATCATCGGCCTGATGTTGCTAATCAACGGCATCATCATCTTCGCCACCGGCTGGATGCACGTTTATGTGCGTCAGGTGAATGCCACCCTGAAAGAACGCCAAGACGCCGAGCAGGCCCTGCGCAGCAACGAGGAACGCGTCAATTTTGCGCTAGTTGGCAGCGACAGCGCCGAGTGGGAGCTGCATCTGCCCGAGGGCCGCCTGTCTGTGTCGCATCACATGGCCAGTCTGCTGGGCTACCCGGTGCGAACCGGGCCTTATGAGCCGCCGGATTGGCGGGGGTTTGTTCACCCGGATGATCAGGCCAAAATGGCGCCTATCTTTGCATTGCGTGACAGCGCCACGGACTTAGCCCAGGTTGTCACGCTTCGCTTGAGGGCACTAAATGGCAACTACCGATGGCTGCAGTACCGCGGCCGCACCACCTCACGTGACGCGGCCGGCAAAGCGACCCGTTTGTCGGGCCTAGCCACAGACGTCACCGAGCAGCAGATCACCCAGTCTATCGTGCAGGACCGGACGGCCCAGCTCGATGCCATCTTCGCTTTAAGCCCCGATGCTTTTGTGTCGTTTGACCATCACCTGAAGGTGAAGTACGCGAACCCGGCCTTTGGGCACATGACAGGCTGGCGAGATGAGGCCATCAAAGGCATGAGCGAGGCCCAGTTTTCAAGGCGGATGAGCCAACTGTGCATTGCCGAACACCCGTTTGGCAGCCTCGCCGCCATGCGGGCAGCGACCCTGGCCGGCGGCAAAGCGACTCCACAAGTCATCGAACTCAACAGCGTGCCGCAACGCATCCTACGAATCAACTTGCAGCTCAGCGACGCACCCACGGTCTCCCAAATCTTGTACCTGCGTGATGTCACCCATGAAGCCATCGTGGAGGCCATGAAGACCGAGTTTCTGGCCACCGCAGCGCATGAGCTGCGCACACCCATGGCCAGTATTTTGGGTTTTGCCGAGATTCTGTGCACCCACCCGCTCCAGCAGGCCGAGCAGCTGGAGTTTGCGAACATCATCTGGCGTCAATC
Source organism: Rhodoferax sp. (assembly GCA_964201255.1). GTDB lineage: Bacteria > Pseudomonadota > Gammaproteobacteria > Burkholderiales > Burkholderiaceae_C > Rhodoferax. The sequence goes on along the minus strand of CAXNFT010000144.1, from coordinate 1,833 downwards.
CGTGCACCTGGCCGGGATTCTGGACGACCTGCTGGACCTGTCGCGCATCGAGGCGCGCGGTGGCAAGGGCATGGTGTTGGAGTCCTTTGACCTGAACGCCAAGCTCGACGAGGTGATCAAGGCTTTCCCCCTGCCCGAGGGCCGCAGCGCCCCCGCGGTCAAGCTGCCACGGCTGATCTGCAAGGCCGACCGCAACAAAACTCGCCAGGTGCTGAGCAATGTGATCTCCAACGCCTACAAGTTTTCTGGCCCTGAGACAGGCATCACCATCACGCCGGCCAAGCCGGCCGTGCATCCGGTGAGCGGCCGGCGGCTGATTGGGCTGGTGGTCCGCGACGCGGGCATCGGCATGACCCCCGAACAACTGGGGCGGGTGTTTGAGCGTTTTTACCGTGCCGACAAAACCGGCACCATTCCCGGCAACGGGCTGGGCCTGAGCATTAGCCGCGAGATCATGGAACTGATGGGTGGCCAGATCATTATTACCAGCGTGCCACAACAGGGCACCATGGTCTCGCTGATGTTTGAGCAGTTCAATGAGCCACTCCTGCTGCGGCCACCGGCCGAGCCAAGCCCATTGCCAACACCCACTACGATGGTCTGACATGGACATTTATCTGCCCCTCCAGCCCACCGTTCTCCTGCTCTGCGAGCCAGCAACGGGCCAATCGCCCCTGGCGCAGGCGCTGCAGCCGCTCTGCACCCTGCAAACCCTCGCCCCCAGCGGGCTCAACATCACAGGCCTGACCGCAGCACAGTCGCCCGACCTGATCCTGCTGGACGGTGACCTGCCGGGCACCGACAGCCACGCGCTGTGCCTCAGACTGACGCACGACCCGGTCACGCAGCGCATTCCCGTCATCATGTTCAGCCGTCAGCTCAGCACCGCCGATGAGCTCAGGGGCTTTGAGAGCGGCGCCATGGATTGCATTGCCCTGAGCGTGCCGCTGGCCATTCAGGTGGCCCGGGTCAAGGCGCAACTGGCGCGCCAGGCCGGTGGTACCGTGCTGGGCAACATCAATCAGCTGCTGGAACAAGACATCCTGCGGCGCTCCCAGCAGGTCACGACCACGCAGGATGTGACCATTGCCGCGCTGACCGCACTGGCGGAAACCCGCGACAACGAAACCGGCAACCATATCCGGCGAACCCAGCACTATGTGCGGGCCCTGAGCCGGCAGTTGCAGCAGCACCCCCGCTTTGCCGCTTTTCTGACCGACAGCAACATCGACATGCTGTTCCGGTCGGCGCCGCTGCACGACATTGGCAAGGTTGGCATCCCAGACCGCATTTTGCTCAAGCCCGGCCGTTTTGATGCCGATGAAATGGCCATCATGAAAACCCACACCACCTTGGGCCGCGATGTGATCGAGCACGCCGAACGGCTGATCGGTGCCAAGGTGGATTTTTTGACCCTGGCCAAGGAAATCGCCTATTCGCACCAGGAAAAATGGGACGGCTCGGGCTATCCGCTGGGCCTGATCGGCGACGCCATTCCCATTTCAGCCAGGCTGATGGCCTTGGCCGACGTGTACGACGCCATCATCAGCCGGCGCGTCTACAAGGAGGGCATGCCCCACGCCACAGCAGTGAATATCATCGTCCAGGGCAGAGGCCAGCATTTTGACCCCGACATTGTGGACGCCTTTTTGAGCCTGCTGGGCGAGTTTCAGGACATCGCCCGGCGCTTTGCTGATTCGGATGAAGACATGCAAAAGAAACAAGATTACCTGGAGGTGGCCACGGCCCTCAGCCCCGGCACAGGTGCCACATCCACCTCCACACCCACCGCTGCTGCATCATGACCACTGGCGCTGACAACGCCGCCTTGCT
>CAXNFT010000143.1:0-6496 GCA_964201255.1 Rhodoferax sp. | reverse complement strand
TGGCCTGGCGGGTGGGGGAGGAGGGGCGTGGCGTGCCCACCATCATTGAGATGGTCAGCCTGACCCGGTTTGACTGCATGCTGGGTTCGAGCGCCGGGATGCGCATGGCGGTGTCGCAGGCGCTGCACCACTGCGCCCACCGCGCCGCCTTTGGTGCCAAGCTGAACCAGCAAGCCCTGATGCAAAACGTGCTGGCTGACCTGGCGCTGGAAAGCGAGGCCGCCATGACGCTGTCGCTGCGCATGGCCCGCGCCCTTGACCAGCGCGGGCAGCCGCATGAAGACCTGCTGGTACGGCTGGTCACGGCGGTGGGCAAGTACTGGATATGCAAGCGCACCCCCCAGCACGCTTACGAGGCGATGGAGTGCATTGGTGGCAGCGGTGTCATGGAAGACAGCATGATGCCCCGCCTGTACCGTGAGGCACCGGTTAACGCCATCTGGGAGGGCAGCGGCAACATCCAGTGCCTGGACGTGCTGCGGGCGCTGGACAAGACGCCCGCAGTGCTGACGGCATTGTTTGACGAGTTGGGCCTGGCGCGGGGCGCCCATGCCTTGCTTGACTCATTTGTAGCGGCCTTGGCGAGGGATTTGCGTGACCTGCAACAGCGCGAGTACCGCGCGCGCGCCCTGGTCGAGCGGATGGCGCTGGCCCTGCAGGCAGCACTGCTGTTGCAGCATGCGCCTGACCATGTTGGGGATGCTTTTTGCCGGGCCAGGCTCGGCGAGGCAGGCGGATTAAATTACGGCACCCTGCCAACGGGCGTCAACGTCTCCGCCCTGATCGACCGGGCCACACCCCGCCTGGCTTAAGGCCGCACGCTTGGTTGGGTCTTCGCGACCCTCACAAAGCGCCAATGGTTCGCCGCGCATGCCAAAGCCACGGCCAACGCTGCGGCCATTGCGACCAGCAGCAGGGCGGGTTGCCAGGCGCCGCCATAGGCATCAAACAGGCTGGCCTTGATGCCTCGAACGACCCAGGTCAGCGGTAGCCAGGGGCTGATGTCAAGGAACAGGCCCCCGCTGAGCTCGACGGGGACAATGCTGCCAGAAGACGTGAGCTGTATAGCGAAAAACAACAAAGCCAGGCCCTTGCCCGCATCACCGAGGGCCAGCGTCAGCGCGTAAATGATCAGTAGAAATGTGGTCGCTGCCACCACCAGTGTTAGAGAAAATGCCCAGGGATGGGCCATCGGGATGTGTAGCCAGTAGCGTGCGCACAGCATCACGAGCAGTGCTTGGACCACCACCAAGCCGACGGGCAGCAAAATTTTCCCCAAGACCTTGCCCAGCTGCGAAAACCGCTGGACTTGCCGCGGCAAGACCCTGACGTGACAAAGGAAGGCCACAATGCCGGCCCCCAACCAGAGTGCTGCCGGGATGATGGTGGGCGCATAGCCGCTGCCGTTGTTGAAGACGGCGGCATCCACTTCCACCACGGGTTGGACGGAACTGGCCAGTCCCTGTGCGCTGCCGTCCATTTTCTCGACGGGTGTGGGCAAAGACTGGGCCAACATCCCGAGCCCGGCGGCAACGTGGCGAGAGCTTTCGCTTACTTTCAGTGTGCTCTCGGCCAAACTGGCCGTGCCGTTGCTCAGCAACTTGGAGCCACTGCCCAGGTCATCGAGTTGACGCTCATCGGGCATTCGGCTCAACATGCCGCGCAGGGCTGAATTCATGGACGTCACGCCGGTGGTCAGGCGCCCCACGCCGTCATTGAGCCGCACGGCACCGTCGGCCAGTTGTAGCTCGGTGTCTGCCACCACCTGCAGGCCGTTGCTTAGGCCAGACACGCCCTGAGCGACCTGGGCAAGGGTTGCCGTCGTTTGTGCCGGGACCAGGCTATTCTGTTGCGATTGGGCTTGAAAGCCCACCACACTGTCCTGCAGGCGCTGGCTGCCGCTGCGCAACTCGGTGAGGCCACGGCCGAGCTCGGCGTGGCTCTGGGCCAAAACTTCGGAGCCAGCCTTGAGCTGATTCAACTCGGATCGCCTGGGCCGCTTCGACTCTATCGCCTGCAGGCCAGTACCCAGTTCCTTGACCCCCGCGCTGAGTTGACCGACTCCCTGTTGCAGCTGGCTGGCACCCGCATTCACTGATTCGGCGCCGGTTGCTGCCTTGGCCGCACCCTTGGCCAACTCATCCGCGCCGAGCTGCAGTTGCCGTACGCCGGCATTGAGTTGCTGCAGGCTCTGTCGCGAGCCCGTCGCGTTGGTCAACACCAAGGCCCAGCGGCGCTCGTTGAGCTGCTCGTTGACCTCGTGCCCCAGTTCCTCGGCGAAACGACGGGCCAGGCCGGAGGCCTGATAGCTGTTTCCCTCCGAGGTGTAAATCACCAATTTGCCAGCTCCCGCCCGGGCGCCGGGGACGGCATTGAAACTGAAGTCGCGCGGAATGATCAAGGCAAAGGCCAGTTGACCCTGACGGACCAAGTTCCGGGCCGTCTGCTCATCCGGCTCGTCGATGAAACCGAACACATGGCGCGCTTTGAGCCGTGCCACCATATCCTGCCCCATGTTGAAATCGTGCTCGCGGTACTTCACACCTTGGTCAAGATTGACCAAGGCGACCCTCAGGGCGCCGGTGTGGGCAGTCGGGTCCCAAATGCTGGCAAGGTAGAGCAGGCTGTACAAGGCCGGAATCAGGGCAACGACAAGCGCAGTGGCCAGTGCGCGCGGGTACCGGCGGAAAAACGACGCCTCGAGTCGGGCAATGGTCAGAATTTGCAGCAGCAGCTTCATGGCCTCAACCTGGAGCGGTTCATTTTGAGTGCCTCCTTGCCGTGATTAGACCATGTGATCCCGGCGCGCCAGCGCTGGAAATTGTCTTAGCCAGACCGCGGCAATCAGCACCGTACCCAAGCCGCCGAGCACGACCGAGCCGACCGGACCAAACCACTCGGCCGTGGCGCCAGACTCAAACTCGCCCAGTTGGTTGGAGGCCCCGATAAACAGCGAGTTGACAGCAGCGACGCGGCCGCGCATTGCATCTGGTGTTTCAAGTTGAACCAGGGTCAGCCGCGTGACGACACTGATGTTGTCGGCAGCCCCGGTCACCGCCAGCGCCAACCAAGACAGCACAAAATGCGTAGACAGGCCGAACACTACGGTGGCCAGGCCGAACACAGCTACTGCGCCCAGCAAGCGCAGTCCGACCCGGCGCCGCAGCGGCCAACGCATCAGCACCAGGGACATCAGCAGTGCGCCGGCGGCGGGTGCGGCACGCAAGAGTCCCAGTCCCTCAGGCCCAGTGTGCAGGATGTCACGTGCGTAAATCGGCAGCAGGGCCGTGGCGCCGCCCAGCAAAACCGCAAACAAGTCCAGTGAGATCGCGCCCAGCAGCACCTTGCGCTGCCAGACAAAGCTGAAGCCCGCCAGCACGCTTTGCCAGCTTGCGGTTTCCTGCACGGGCTGATGGTTGTAGCGGACCAACAAGGTCAGCAGACACGATGCCAACAACAGTGCCGCAGCGCTGCCATAGACGGCGCTGACGCCCTGGATGTAGAGCGCGCCGCCCAGCGCGGGGCCACCAATCACGGCGATCTGGATGGCCGTGGCACTCAGGGCAATGGCACGCTGCAGCAGCTCGGGTGGGACCAAGGATGGCGTCAGCGCTTGCTGCGCGGGCATCTGAAAGGCGCGTGCCAGGCCCAACGCCACCGAGATGGCAAAAATCAACTCGCGCGTGGCAAACCCGCCGTGCACGGCCCACATCAGCAGCAGGGCTACCAAGGCTTGGGTGAAGACGCACATGGCGAAGATGCGGCCCCGGTGCAAGCGGTCTGCGACATGGCCGGCCGGCAGTGCCATCAACAGTGCCGGGACAAACTGGAACAAGCCGACCAGTCCCAGATCCCAGGCGCTGGATGTGAGCTCGTACATGTGCCAGGCCACGGCCACCATCAGCATCTGGTTTGCCGTAACGCCCGCGAGGCGCGCCAGCCAGAAACGGACGAATGGTTTTTGGGCAAGTAGCCGAGGAGGTCTGGGCGCTGACATCCATCAAGCTTATCAGGCAAGCCTTGACTCGCCAGCGCTCAATTATCAAGGTCCAACTCAGCCCAATGGGGCGTTTCTATACGGCACAGCACCGACAATAGTGGTCGTGCTGTCCGTACTATTGATCACCTTCCCCTTTTTTGCCCTGGTCCTGTGCGGCTACGTCGCCGCCCAGCGTGGGCTGCTGCCGCTGGAGTCGATCCCTGGCCTGAACAGTTTTGTGCTGTACTTTGCGCTGCCCTGCATGTTGTTCCGCTTTGGTGCCAGCACGCCACTGGCGCAGTTGCTTGACGGGGGAGTGTTCGCAACTTATCTGCTGTGTGCTCTGGTCATGGTCGGCTTCACCGTAGCGCTTAGCCTGAATACGCGCATCGGCTGGAATGACGCGGCCTTTGGTGCGCTGGTGGCGGCCTTTCCCAACACCGGTTTCATGGGGGTGCCTTTGCTGGTTGCGCTGCTGGGGCCAAGGGCGGCCGGTCCAGCTATCGTGACCATTGTGGTCGACATGGTCATCACCACGTCGCTGTGCATTGCGCTGTCGCGGTTGGATGGCGCCGAGGCGCATGGCGCGCGCAAGGCGGTGACGAAAGCGCTCCGGGGCGTTGCCACAAATCCTATGCCTTGGGCCATTCTGCTTGGCGCCCTGGCCTCGGCGCTACAGCTGCGTTTGCCGGGCCCGCTGGCCCAGACGCTGGGTCTGCTGGCCGATGCCGCCTCGCCTGTAGCGCTGTTCACCATTGGCGCTGTGCTGGCGCGCTCGCGCCTGTTGGCGGCACGCGGCCATCAGGCCCCTCCCCGGTACCGGGACTACCTGCCGGTGGCGGCGCTCAAGTTATTCCTGCACCCGGTTCTGGTGCTGCTGGTGGGGGCCGCTGCTATTCGGCTTGGTGTGCCCTTGGAGCGGCCGGCCTTTGTGGTGATGGTGCTGGTGGCCGCGCTGCCGAGTGCCAGCAACGTCTCGCTGTTAGCCGAGCGCTTTGGCGCCGATAACGGGCGGATCGCCCGCATCATTCTGGTCACGACAGCCGCTGCATTTATCACCTTTTCGCTGGCGGTGAGTCTGCTGGCTTGAGTGTTGTCGTTCGGGCTCAAATACTGAGCGGATCCACATCGACGGCCCAGCGGATCAAGCCGCGGCCGACCGGCTGGCTGCGCGTGGCGTGAAGGGCGGTGTGCCAAAGGGCGAGAAATGATTGCAGGGTGGCGCGCGACGGGCTCTCCACGAGCATTTGCGCCCGTTCTACGTCGGCCACCCGCTGAATGCTCATGGGCACTGGGGGGTACAGGGTAACCCGCGCCAGCCACTGCTCAGATTGCGGCAAGTCGCTGGCGGCCGCGCTTGCGGCGCGCAGAAAGCCCAGGGCCACCTCTTGCGTGCGTGCCTCGGCCCGCACCAGCGCCTGAAAGCTGAAGGGTGGCATGGCCGCCTGCGCCCGCTCACGCAACTGCTGTTCAGCGAAAGCCGGGTAGTCGTGTTGCTTGAGCGCTTCGAATAGCGGGTGTTTGGGGTGAGCGGTCTGCAGCCACATTTCGCTGCGACTGCTGGCCTCTGCATCGCGCCCGGCCCGGCCAGCGGCCTGCATGAGCAAGCCAAACAGACGTTCGGGTGCCCGGAAGTCGCTGGAAAACAGCGCACCGTCCGGGTTGACAGCCGCCACCAGGGTAATGCGACGGAAATCATGGCCCTTGGCAATCATCTGGGTGCCTACCAGGACATCCACCGTGCCGTCGTGCACCTGGGCCAGCTGCGACGCCAATGTGCCTTTAAGCCGGGTGGTGTCGGCGTCGATGCGGGCAATCCGCACGGCTTCGCCCTGTGGATGCAGGTCAGACTCTGTGCCGGGTCGTCGCACGTGAGCCAGCAGCTCACTCAGGTGCTCCTCCAGCCGTTCGGTGCCCCGGCCCAGCGGGGCGATATCGGGGTTGCCGCAGGCCGGACAGGCGCGCGGCACCCGCTCGGCAAAGCCGCAGTGGTGGCAGCGCAGTGTGCGGTCAATCTTGTGGAACACCCGGTAGGCGCTGCAGTGAGGGCATTCGCTTTTCCAGTCGCAGTCGGCGCAATGCAACACCGGCGCGTAGCCACGGCGGTTGAGGAACACCATGCTTTGTTCACCCCGCGCCACCCGCTCAGCGATGGCCTGTACCAGTGGCGGTGCCACCACACAGTGTTTGGGCTGGTGGGTCATGTCCACCCGGCGCACCAGCGGCAGGCCGTGGGGCGGGTTGTTGGGTGACGCCTGCTGCGTGTCAGGCGGCTGGCCGTGGCCAATGCGGCTGGCCATAAGCAGTCGGGCGTAGCGCCCGCCCTGGTCCGTTGCCCGGCTGTGGTGCCAGCTTTCTAGCGACGGTGTGGCAGAGCCCAGCATCACACGTGCGCCTTCCAGGTGGGCACGGTACACCGCCAGGTCACGCGCCGAATAACGGGCGCCGTCTTGGCTCTTGTAGCTCGGGTCGTGTTCTTCGTCCACCACGATCAGCTGCAGGGTCGGCATCGAGGCA
>CAXNFT010000142.1:0-6535 GCA_964201255.1 Rhodoferax sp. | reverse complement strand
ATCCTACAAAACCTTGTTCCCGGCCGCGCTGGCGGCGCGGATGCGGGCCAAGCTCGGCTTGCCGGGTGAGCCAGACGCGCAGCAGGCCGCGACCGATCGCCACCTGGTCGAAGGCATTTTGAAGCTGCTGGCGGCCGAACAGGTGGACTTCACCCTCTTCTGGCGCCGGCTGAGTCATGCGCAAGGCGGACGGGCCCCTGAGCCGGTGCGCGACCTGTTCCTGAACCGTCCTGGGTTGGACGCCTGGATGCTACAATATTCAGAGCAAACAAGTCATATTCCACGGGGGCTAGTGGCCGATTTGATGCTCAAGACAAACCCCAAATACGTGTTGCGCAACCACCTTGGTGAGCTGGCCATTCGGGCCGCACGGCAGATGGATTTTTCACAGGTTCAGACGCTGCTCACCTTGCTTGAATCACCCTTTGAGGAACACCCGGGCTTTGACGACCTGGCAGGCTTGCCGCCCGACTGGGCGGGTAGCATTGCCATCAGCTGCAGTTCCTGAACCCTTCCTTCACCATGTCAAGCACCATGCCCTACAAAATTACCAAAACCGACGCCGAGTGGCAATCCCTGCTCAAAGACAAAGGCGCCGAGCCCATGGCCTACCAGGTCACGCGCCACGAGGCCACTGAACGGGCATTTACAGGGCGGCTGGCCGAGCAGCACGCCGCAGGCACCTACCGCTGCATCTGTTGCGACAAACCGCTGTTTGATGCGGCGGCCAAATTCGACTCAGGCACAGGTTGGCCCAGCTACTTCCAGCCGATTGCACCCGAGGCGGTGGGCACCAAGGTCGACGGCCTGCTGTGGATGAAGCGCACTGAGGTGCATTGCGCTGACTGTGGTGCTCACCTAGGCCATGTGTTTGAAGACGGCCCAGCACCAACTGGCCTGCGCTACTGCATGAACTCGGCCTCGCTACACTTCACTTCTTCATGAAGTTCCTGATTGATTTTTTCCCCATACTGCTGTTTTTCGGCAGTTACAAGCTCTACGACATCTATGTCGGCACCGCCGTGCTGATGGCGGCGACCGTGCTGCAGATGGGGCTGGTCTACGCGATGGACCGCCGGTTGCCGATGATGCACAAAATCACACTGGCACTGGTATTGGTCTTTGGCGCACTGACCCTGTTCTTGCACGACGACCGATTCATCAAATGGAAACCTACCGTGCTGTACGGAGCGATGGCGATCGGGCTGATGGTGACCGTTTGGCTGCTGAAAAAAAACTTCCTCAAACTGCTGCTGGGCAGCCAACTGGAGCTGCCTGACCCGGTCTGGCAGCGACTCAACCTGATCTGGATCGGCTACTGCTTGTTCATGGCCACCATCAACGGCTACGTGGCTGCCTACTACAGCACCGAAGACTGGGTGAATTTCAAGCTCTGGGGCTACGCCTTCCCGCTGGTTTTCATCGTTGGCCAGGGTCTTTACATCGCCCGCTACCTCAAGTCTGACGGGACTAAGGCATGACGACGATCCCTGCCCCGACAGGCGCGCCCACAGAGGCGCTGCTGACCCAACGCCTGCGCGACACCCTGCAGCCCATGCAGTTGGAAGTTTTGGATGAGAGCTGGCAACACAGCGGCCACATGGGCGCCAACGACAGCGGCCAGGGTACCCATTTCCGGGTCCGTATCAGCGCCGAGGCCTTCCGGGGCAAGTCGCCGCTGGCGCGGCATCGCCTTGTGTATGATGCGCTGCAAGATTTTCTGGACCAAGGGCTGCACGCGCTGGCCATCGAAGCAAGCCTGCCCCCTGTGTGAAAACCCTCCGAGATAGCACCTCTTTTCAACCGCTCACTTCTTTACCCGAGACCTTTTCCTCATGAAACGAACTCTGATTTCAACCCTAGTCAGCACACTGCTCATTGGCGGCCTGGCACCGCTGGCACTGGCCCAAAACGTCGCGATCGTCAACGGCAAGGCCGTGCCCGTCGCGCGTGTCGAAGCACTGGCACAACAGGTCGCCAAGTCCGGTCGACCGGTCACGCCTGAGATGCAGGGCCAGCTGCGCGATGAAGTTATCGCCCGCGAGATCTTTATTCAAGAAGCCCAAAAGCAGGGCCTGGATGCGACCGAGGACTACAAAGTCCAGATGGAACTGGCACGCCAGACCCTGCTGATCCGCGAGCTGTTTGCCAACTTCCAGAAAACCAGCCCGGTGACTGACGCCGACGTCAAGGCCGAGTACGACAAATACGCCGCAGCCAATGCGGGCAAAGAATATCGCGCCCGCCACATCCTGGTGGCCAAGGAAGATGAGGCTAAGGCCATCATTGCGCAGCTGAAAAAAGGCGGCAAATTTGAGGATATTGCTAAGAAATCCAGCAAAGACCCAGGCTCCGGCGCCAACGGCGGCGATCTGGACTGGGCCAGCGCCGGTAACTACGTGGCTGAATTTTCAGCCGCCCTGACCAAGCTGGCCAAGGGCAAGCTGACCGAAACGCCAGTAAAGACCCAGTTCGGCTTTCACATCATTCGCCTCGATGATGTGCGCGACACACAGTTGCCCAAGTTTGACGATGTCAAACCTCAAATCAAGCAGCAGCTTGAACAACAAAAGCTCGGCAAGTTCCAGGAAGAGCTGCGGGCCAAGGCCAAGATCGAGTAAGCGGCGCTTGGGTGGCGCGTACGGCTAGCGACCTGTCACCCACGCCAGCGCCATCAGGGCGCCAATCAGCACCGGCTGGTGCAGCATGGAATAGCTCAGGCTCCAGCGCCCCAATGCAGCCAGTCGGCGCCCAGCACTGCCCAGTGGCTCCAACCGCCTGAGCCTGTCCCTTCTGAGCAGCCACTGACCGGCCGCGATGCCCCACCACACCATGCCCAACCAGGGCAACACGGGCACATAGTCCTGGGCCACGGGTTTGCGGGTGATCAGCCCCAGCCAGTTCAGCGCCGGGCTGTTCAGTTGCTCTGCCCAAGGCGCCAGTGCGCCGGCCAACAGCGGCTGCGCAGCCCATGGCAGGGCCAGCGCCAAGGCCCCCAGCAGCCATAGCCAGCGCCCCCAATGGGCACTCAGGCGGGCGATGACGAGCAGCACCGCCATGCCGTGCAGAACCCCAAAATAGATGAAACTCTGAGGGTACATGAGCCAGGAACCCGCCGTGACCAAGAGCGCACAGCCCGCCACCTGCGCCCAGCGCCGCCAAAAGCGCGGCCAACTTTGCCCCTGTGCCACCGCAATCGCCTGCCCAAGGCCGGCACACCCCAAAAACAGGCTGACGATGGCGCTGCGCTGCCAAGTCCAGAACGGATCAAGGTAGAAATTCTGCTGAATGTGACCGAATTGGTTCAGGTCAAAGCAAAAGTGAAAGGCCGTCATCCAGAGCATGGCGACGCCACGCAGGGCGTCGACAGCCTCGATGCGGCCGAGCGAAGTCATCGGGAGGGCACGTGTCATGCCGACACGATACCCGATTGGGTGCCCCGTCATCCCAGTTGGGTCAGGGCTCTTGGGTCCGAAGCGGCCATCGGGGCTGGACCGAAGGGTTCACCACATGGGCAGGCCAGTGCCCCAGCAGCACCGCGGCAGCGTGCTGAGCGCCACGTTCCTTGGACTCACGGGTGGACTCGACCGAGCTACCGGCACTGTGCGGCGTGGCGATGACGTTGTCCATGGTCAGCAAAGGGTGCTGCGGCGGCGGGGCTGAAGGGGCAAAAACATCGATCGACGAAAACACATCGAGTGCGGCACCGGCAATGGCGCCTCGTTGCAGCGCATCAACCATGGCAGACTCGTCGATGATGGCGCCACGCGAAGTATTCACCAAGGCCGCATCGGGCATCATGAGCGCCAATTCAGCCGCACCAAGCAGGTGACGGGTTTGTGGCGTCAAGGGCAGGTGAATCGAGATGAAGTGGCTGGTTTTCAGCAAGCTCGATAAGTCCATCAGCCGAACACCAAGTTGCTCGGCAATCCCGCTGTAATTGCCGGGACTTCGGGTCCAGGCCTGGACCTGCAGGCCAAACGCCGTCGCCCGGCGCGCCACGGCCTGGGCGCTGGCGCCAAATCCGATCAGGCCCAATTGCCGGCCGGCGAGCCGATGCACGCCAGCATGTTGTCGGGCTGCGAAATTGCCCTCTCGCATCGCCTGCTGCATAAAGGGCAGGCGGCGCGCGAAGGACAGCAGCAGGGCCATGGTGTGGTCGGCCTGCTCGCCCAGGCAAAAATCAGGCACATTGCTAACGACCATGCCGGCTTCAGTAGCGGCCTCAATATCGATTCGATCGGTACCAGCGCCCAAACGGGCGATGGTGCGGCACTTAGAGAACTTGCGCACCACGCCAGCGGGTACATAGGACGAGACCACCATCAGCGCATCGCAGTCGGGGGCAGCGCTCAGAATATCGGCCTCAGTCCGGCCTTCCACAGCCACCAATTCGGCCCCCGCTTTGGCGAGCGCCGCATACTCCCCCGGTTCGACCGGGTAAGTCTGGGCATTGAGTCTCAACACACGCCAGCTCATGCGCTCACCCCGGATTTGGTGAATTCCGCCAACCAGCGTCTGTCCCACAGCGAAGGGAAAGCATGTTTGACGAAGGGGTGGCGTGCGCAGGCCGCGTCATCGAGTTCAATGCCAAGTCCCGGTTTGTCTGGCAATACATAACGGCCCGCCTTCATCGGCGTCCAGCCAGAAACCAATTCGCTTCGCCATGGGGCATCAAAGTCGCCAAAATTTTCCTGCACCATGACCTGCGGCGTTGACCAGCCAAAGTGGATGGCCGCGCACAGGGCGACCGGACCGATCGAACAGTGCGGCGCCAATCGGATATCTTGCGGCTGGCATAGCGCGGCAATTTTTTTACCCATCCACAAGCCCCCACAATGGGCCAGGTCCGGCTGAGCGACATCGCAGGCACGCAAGTTCGCCAGCCGGGCAAATTCTTCGAGCATATAAAGCCGCTCACCGGCAGCTACCGGAAAGGGCAGCGCACTGTGGACCTCCGCCAGCAAATCAAGACTGTGCGGGCTGACCGGCTCCTCATACCAGGCCGGGTTGTACTTGGCCAAGCGCCGACCCATCTCGATGGCAGACCCGGCCGAGAGGCGGCCATGCACCTCGATCATCAAGCTCACGCCCTCCCCCACAGCCTGTCGAACCGCCGCAACGATGTCCTCGGCGGACTGCATCGCGGCATGATCGAGCGTTTTCCAGGCCTGCTCGAAGGGGTCAAACTTCATCCCGGCGTAGCCCATCGCCACCACCTGGCGCGCCTTGTCTGCGTAGTCCTGCGGCGTCCTGGCGCTGCCGTACCAACCGTTGGCATAGACCGGCAAGTTGTCCCGAGCTTGCCCGCCCAATAGGCGATAGACGGGCTGCCCGCAGGCCTTGCCGACAATGTCCCAACACGCAATTTCGAGCGCGCTGATCACGGTCATCACGGTGGCACCCCCCTGATACTGGTCGCGGATCAAATCTCCGAAGACTTTTTCAATGTCGAATGGACAGACGCCCAAAATACGCTCCTCGGCCCATTCATGCATCAGTGTATGAACCGCCATTTCCTGCCACTCCAGGGTCGCCTCACCCAGCCCGGTCAACCCGGTGTCGGTGTGTAGCCGCACAAACAAGTAATTGCGAAGGCCGCAATTGGCCAGAAAGGTTTCTAGTTTGACAATTTTCACGAGGGAGCCTCCTTGATCTGGACACCTGGATAGGCCGTGAACCAAGCGCTGGCAACGCCGCTGGCGGCGATCACCAGCATGCCAAGAACGGCCCACTGATCGGGGACATGATCAAACACCAGCCAACCGCCCAGCACGGCAAAACCAATGTGGCCATACATGAAGGGCATCAACACCACGGTAGGCGCGTGCTGGTAGGCCTGCGTTAGTACGAAATGACCTGCCGCACCGATGAAGCCCATCAGCAGCATCAGGCCCCAGAGCTTGTAAGAATCCAACACCTGCCAACCCATAGGCAGTGCAATCGCCGCCAAGACAGCGCAAAACCAGACGCTGCAAAAATGGGTGCTGGCGGCGCTGTCATGCCGCCCGAGATGGCTGGTCAGCAACTGGACAAATGAGTTCGATAGCAGGCAACCCAATGGCAGCAATGCGCCCCAACCCAGACTTTGTCCGCCCGGCCTGATGATCATCAGTGTGCCCACCAGTCCGCCGGTGACAAACAGCCACTGGATCGGTGCGATGCGTTGCTTGAGCACTGTGACGGCCAGTACGGTCACCAGGATAGGCGTGACCATGACAATAGCAGTGAACTCCCCAACTGGCATCAGCTTGAACCCCGATACCGCCATGACCGTGCTGCCGGCCAGCAAGGCCCCACGCAGCAGCTGCAAACGGGGTTGGCTGATCCGAAACAGCCCCCGACCGTGAAGCGGCAACAGGACCAGGGTTGAAACCAGTGCCTGTATCAGGAAGCGGATCGACAGCATCATCACCAGCGTGACGCTGGCAACGACATACTTGGCGGTGGTGTCGAGGATCGAAAAAAACAGTCCGGCCATCAGTATATAAAGAATGCCCGCGAAGGCCGGTGCGCGGACAGGCTTCACGGCCTG
>CAXNFT010000141.1:0-6558 GCA_964201255.1 Rhodoferax sp. | reverse complement strand
CGGGCGTTCAGGTCAGACAGGTAAAACTCGAACTCGTCGGCGCGGTAGGCCGGGTTCAGCGGCGCGCTGGTGACGCCGCTGGCGCAGGCCATGAAGCAGGTGGCCATTTCGGGGCCATTGGCCAGCACGATGGCCACCCGGTCATTGCGACCGATGCCAAGCGCATTCAGTTGACCGATGGTGCTGGCGATTAGCGTCCGCAGTGCGCCAAAGCTCAAGTTTGGGCGAGCCGTCGCCGAGATGGCTGGCGCCGCGTCCGCGCCATTGGCAAGAAGGTCTCGCAGAATCTCAGTCATCAAGGCTCCATGGGCTAAACCGTGCAGTTTATCAATGAAGTCCTGTCACCCGAGGCTGGGCGTTCCTTTGCAGGCGACTCGGCTGCCTTGCCGCTGACCGAAGTAGGTTTCTAATAGACTCGCTAAAGCAGAGCGTTTACCAACCCAATTCCTAAAAATACTGACTATGAGTACCGCATTCAATTACAAGCATCTGTACTATTTTTGGGTGGTGGCCAAAGAAGGCGGTATCACCCGCGCCGCTGACAAGCTGGGCATGGCGGTGCAAACTGTCAGTGCCCAGGTGCGCGATCTGGAGCGCGCGCTGGGTTATGCGCTGCTCAAGCCCGCCGGGCGCGGTTTGGTGTTGACCGATGCCGGCTTGGCCGCCATGCAACAGGCCGACCAGATATTTCAACTGGGTGAAGACCTGCCCGAGCGGGTACGCGATGCGGTTAGTACGCCCTCGGTGCGGCTTGCCGTGGGCATCTCTGATGGCCTGCCCAAACTGGTTGTGCACCGCCTGTTACAGCCCGTTTTGAACGAGCCTAACTTGCGTTTGGTGTGTCATGAGGGCGAGTTTGACGATCTGTTGGGCGACCTGGCGCTGCACAGGCTTGATGTCGTGTTGTCAGACCGGCCTGCGCCCAACAATGCCAACATCAAGCTCTACAACCATGCGCTCGGGTCGTCTCCCGTCGCCTGGTATGGCGTGTCATCGCTGCTCAAAGGCACAAAGCCCAAGTTTCCGGATTGTTTGGCCACCATGCCCGTGTTGTTGCCAACTGGCCATGCCGCAGTGCGCGCTCGGCTGGACGTGTGGTTTGAGCATCAGGGCATACGGCCCCGCGTTGTGGGTGAATTTGAGGACAGTGCGCTGCTCAAAACCTTTGGCGCCCGTGGCATGGGCGTGTTTCCCGCCGCGCAATGGGTGCAGGATGACCTGTTGGCCGACTCCGGCATGCAGCATCTGGGCCCCTGCGACGGCGTTATGGAAAATTTCTTTGCGATCGGTACCGAGAAGAAAGTGCAGCACCCTTTGGTGCTTCGCCTGCTACAGCCTGCGCTGCTCGACCCCTGAGCGCCACACGTGTACATCTTTGAATAAGCTGGTTTTTACGAAGTTTATTTCATCAAAATGCTGCTTTTATAGTGGCCTATTCTGGATTAACATGTATCTGCTCATCCATTTTTTAAGGAGATTCTCATGAAAAAGTTCCTTTCTCTCATTGCCATGGTGTTGACCCTCGGCATTTCTACCCTAGCGCTGGACGCAGAAGCCGCTAAGCGTATGGGCGGTGGTAAATCTATGGGCACTCAACGTAATGCCAGCCCAGACAAGGCGCCTGGCGCCACCGCCGCTCCGGCTGCTGCTGCTGCGGCCGCTCCTGCTGCCGCTGCTGCGTCCAAACGCTCATGGATGGGCCCGCTTGCTGGCCTGGCCGCAGGTCTGGGTTTGGCCGCGCTGGCCTCCCACCTGGGCTTTGGTGACGAGTTAGCGTCGATGGTCATGTTCGGCCTGTTGGCCTTTGGCATTATGGTTGCCGTCGGGTTCTTCATGCGCAAGCGGGCTCAAGCGCGGCAAGGCGGGGCTGCCAACCAAGACGGCCTGGCTTACCAGGGCGCCAATCCGCAAGCCGACACGAGTGCCCAGACTAGTCAAGCCTACAAGGTCGCCATGCCTGCAGGTGGCTCCATGATCGGCTCTGCTCTGGGCGGCTCACCTGCCACAGCTGGCGCATTGCCCGCAGACTTTGACGCTGCCGGCTTCGAGCGCAACGCCAAGGTTAACTTCATCCGCTTGCAGGCCGCCAACGACGCTGGCAATGTGGACGACATCCGGCAGTTCACCACGCCTGAAATGTTTGCTGAACTGAAAATGGCATTGGCTGAGCGCGGCACGGCCACCCAGAAAACCGAAGTGGTGAGCATTGAGGCCAAGGTGATTGACGTGGAAGAAGACGCAGACCGCTACGTGGTCAGCGTGCGCTTTGATGGTGTGCTGCGCGACGACAGTGGCTCCGCCGACGAGTCTTTCAGCGAAGTCTGGCATTTGACGAAGTCTCGTCAAGCCAACAGCGGCTGGTTGCTGTCGGGTATTCAGCAGATTTCCTAAGCTGCCCATTGATTGCTTACAAACACGACGGACGGACATGGTTTCTGTCCGTCGTGGCTCGGCTTTAAGTTGGATGCAACTAAATTTCGATCAAATCGCACGATTTGGTTAAAATGAGCTCAGTTGTCCCGCAAGGAGTATCGAAATGCAGACATTCACGGCCAACGAGGCCAAGACCCGATTTGGTGAGTTTCTAGATTGTGCGCAACGTGAGCCGGTGGGTGTGCTGAAGCACGACCGTATGGTGGGCGTGATGGTCAGCGTCCAGGACTTTGAAGCAATGCGCGCTTTTTACGCAGACCGTTTGCAACATCGAATCGACGCCTCAGCCCAGGCCGCTGCGCGGGCAGGCCTGACTGACCAGGTACTCGATCAGCTGCTGGCTGATGAAAGCTGATGCCCCTGCCAACAGGGTAGTGGTTGATACCAATGTTTGGCTGAGCGCGGCGCTGTCCCCCCAAGGTTCACCATCGCAGGTTTTGAAGCGTGTGCTGGCGTTTGGCGTTCCTGTGTTCTCGGATGCCACGTTTGCCGAGCTAGAACAACGAATCTGGAAGCCAAAATTCGACCGTTACCTCAGCATGGATGCACGCCAGGGGATCTTGCATGACGCGCGTGCCTTGGGTCACTGGGTGGCAATTTCCCCCGCCATGGCAGCCCAGCGATTCAGCCGAGACGAAGACGACGACAAATTCATTCAAACTGCGCTGGCCAGCGGGTCCGGGTGGCTGGTCACGGGTGACCAGGACTTGCTGGTGATCACTAAGCCGTTGCCTATTCGCATTCTGACGCCCGGACAGGCGTTGCAGCGGGAAGACTTTCTAGCTTAATGAGCGCGGACCTGCGTTAGACAGCGCGGGCTCCAAGTGACGGGCAAAGGTGTCTGCAGTGCCACCGGGTCCGCATCCGAAACCGGGGTTCAGTCTTGTAGCGTGCTCCTTTGCCGCATCCCCCGCGCTCGGACTTGTCTTTAGTTTTGGCCTATGCCAATTCAAGTCGCCAATGATGCTTGTGATTTGGCATACCGCACTACATGGGCAAAACGCTGCACATCCTGCCGAGCTTCCCATAGATCAACTGCCTGTTGCATGTTCAGCCAGGATTCAGCACTTGAACCCAGTAGCTTCTCCAAGCGCAAAGCCAAGTCGCCTGATAGCGCCCGGTGTTCATGCAGCAACTGTGCCAGTGTCACCCTTGACACGCCAAGCAACGCGGACATGCGCGCCTGTGTAATACCCAGGGCAGGTAGCACGTCCTCACGCAGTACAGCGCCGGGATGTGTTGGCTTACGGTTGGGGTTGCGAAGTGACTTCATGGTGTGATCCTCCAAGTGATAGTCCTCAAGGTTTACAGCAGTTGCGTGCGGTCCGTCAAAGCGGTAAGTGATGGGCAGATTACCCGTCACCGTCACCGCACATTCGCCGGAACGATCCCCCTTGAGAGCATGGAACTTGTTGCCTGGCAAATCCATGTCGTCCGGTTTAATGGCTGCCTCTAGGCGATCAAGCAGCCGCTCAATTCGAGCTGCGCTTTGGGCGGGGATTGCCCGCTTGTCGCTTTCAGTAAAAAAGCGTTCAAGCCCTTTGTGTTTGAAGGATTCAATCATGGGGTGTTACGCGCTGCATTATATAAAGTGTAACGCGATGCGTATCATGCCGGAGCGTGTCCCGGATTTTGTGTAAACGGCGGTTGGGTTAAACGCGCGGCATGCGCTCGTCAAACTGATGGAATGCGAACTGTTGCTACTGTCATGGTGTCGGTGTGTCCACTGCGGTCGTCGACTACTGATCGTTGCCAACCGGCCCCAAGGCTCTTAAAAGGCGGGTGCAAGTTGTTCAAACGACCGCCGCCACCTCGGTGATGAAGACTACGGCCATACACCATTGATTCACTTTCCAACCTCCAAAAGCTGGCAGGGTCATATGCAACTCTTGCTTGCCACAGTAATCCTCCTGTCCGGCGCGCGATATCACGCTCCGCGTCGCCGGCTCGATGAAACGCGCGCCGCACCCAACCCGATCCTGCGCTGGTTACCGCCGCAGCCGTCACCCCAGCCGGCAGAATAGCCGCTACATCCTGCTGAAAAGGCTCATCGTCCGTGCGATTGCTTGCGCGCGGGCCTCGGGGTTTGTGCCTACGGTGACGATCCCCGATCCATTTGCCGAGAACGCTGCCTTGCGTGTTTTTACGGCCAGGTTCGGATGGTCGAAATCATGATACGCCTCGGGGTAGCCAACAAAGGTTACGCCGGAAAGCGATTTGCAGGGCTCCGCCGGGGTCCAGTCATCGGCAAGCCCGTGCAGGATTGTCACCGGGATGCGGGCGCGGTAGCTCTGTTCAGAGAACACCCTGCATCCCGGGTAGAACGCGATCGCCTGCCTGAACTCAACCCCTACCGGCGCGCGGATACTACGGCTGGCGCTCAGCACCGCCGTGCCGCCGTTCGACCAGCCCAGCAGCCCGATCTTGCCTTTCACGACATCCGGGCGTCTGGCGAGCCACTCCGCTGACGCAAAGGCGTCCTCGGCGCGATCCTTCGAGGTCATGACGCGTTCGCGGACATTGCATTGCGGACCCCCGCCGCGCGATCCAAAACTATCTGGAAAAAGAACAAGATACCCCGCCGCTTGAAGGCGCTCTGACCAATCATCGTCGCGCGCTTTCCATGGGCCGCCACAGCCATGCATGGCGACGATGGCTGCGAAGGGACCGGCGCCAACGGGCCTGTAGAGCGTCGCGTTCAGGGCAACGCCGTCCCGTCCGGGAACGGTGACCTTCTCCTGAGCGCTGGCGGTGGCGGCGAGTGCAACTTCAACCATGAGAAGGATAAGCAAACGGAGTGACATGGCATTTCTCTACAACTCAGGACGTATAAAAAAAATATCAGAATCGGCGCAGGCAGAAGGCAACGCTGGGTTTCAAGATGATGGCACCGCGTACCCATCCTCGTAGGAATGGATCAGTCCCACCACCACGGTTGTTCTTTGTGAATTCAGCGACGGCGATCAAGATCAGCGCAAACAGCAGCGTGATCGCAATCAAGGCGATTGCTAGGTGATGACCATCAGCACACTGCATGGCGCATGCTCTACGAGGGCGCTTGATCCCGACCCACCCCACCAGCGTGCCACCCAATTTTTTTCATGCTTGTAGCCAACCACAATCAGGTCGGCTGAAATTTTCCGGGCATAGCTGCTGATTTCATGCACCGAATCGCCCGACAGCACCTCGCCTGACACCTTAAAGCCAGAATCGGCCAGGGTTCGCAGACCCTGTTCGAGCACACTTTTGTAATTACTTTTTTCGCGGGCATGGTTCTCGGGGTCGTAGAAGCCACCCTCGGCAACGCCAAAAATAATCTCTCTGGGCATCACCGCGACCAAGGTGAGTGCCGCACCACTCCACTGCACGATGTCCTGGCAGTCAAGCAGGGCCTTTTGCCCGGCCTGTGAGCCATCGTAAGCCAACAAAATTTGCTTGTACATCGGGACTCCTTCGAATCAACAAGTTGAGGCAAGTTGTCTGATTTAATCATTTGCATGGTGCCTCAAGCCAGTGTTTACCCTAGTCTTCGCGCGCAGAGGGCGAACTAGGGAACTGTTGAAGAAACTGGCGCGGGCAAAACCGGTCAAAGGTGTCTGCAGTGCCACCGGACCGGCATCCTGAACCGGGGTTCAGGTGGGCAAGGTCAGCCCCACATTGGGTTCATCTAACGCGAGATGGTCACGCTTGTGAGGCACTGTTCCAAGCCCGGGCTCTAAGAGCATTGGTTCAAGGAAATATAAAGCCCGGCACGCACTGCAGACGGCTTCATTGTAGGCGGGCTGATGGTGCAATCCAAACCAATTAGATCAGCCGACCGTCGTCGCCCAAGGCGGCGTCGAGCCGGGCCAGCAGTGCTTGCAATTGCGCTGAAGCGGGCTCGAGTGTTGTCGATGGCTGCGCGGCAAGTGGGTGGCTCTGCGGCGGGGTAGCGTTGGCGGCGGTAGCCGGTGCGGCTGCCTCGCCGAGGTCAAAAGCCATGTTCAAGGCGGCCAGCACGGCAATGCGGTCGCGTGCCCGCACTTTGCCGGCATCGCGGATCTTGCACATGGCTTGGTCCACCTGTTGAGCGACCCCCAGCAGGCGTGCTTCGCCACCTTCCTGGCAGCCCAGCAGGTAGCTCTG
>CAXNFT010000140.1:0-6582 GCA_964201255.1 Rhodoferax sp. | reverse complement strand
ACCACCGTCGCATCACCGCAGGCCGTGTGCCCGTCCGTCGGTCTTACCCAGCCACTGGAGTCCCAGCGCCGGTCAACGCCGCGACCCGTCAGCGGCATGGCGACCAGCGCGCTGGGGCGAGGCGGCATGACGGCGGCGCGCAAGGGCTTGCCGCACACACGCTTGCGGGCGAACACCAGTGTGCCGGCGTTCTCGCTGGAGCGAATCCAGAACTGATCCGCCATACGCCGCACACCGGGCAGGCCGAGCCCCAATGAACTGCCGGTGCTGTAGTGGTCCTGCATGGCCAGGGCGAGATCAGGGATGCCGGGCCCGTTGTCCTCGGCCCAGATGTCGATATCCACCTCGCCTTGGTGTTCGGTACGGCACACCCGCAAAACCCCCCGTTTGGCGTATTTGACGATGTTGGAGCCCAATTCAGACACCATGGTGGCGATCATGGTCCGGTCCACTTCAGACGCCTCCTTGAGCAGAGGCAGCCGGACTGTGGTCACCACCGCAGCAGACAGGTCCGCACTGTCACAGATGGTGAAATAGGCGGTCGCGTCGTCTTGACTCATCTGGCCACCGGCGCTCCACGGTCGCGTGTGGCCCGGTCAAGCGCGTCTTGTAAATCGCGCTCAACTTCAAGCCCACGGGTGTCGGCATCGTTGCTCACAAGATAGCCCACAATGCCAGCGCTCAAGCCCACCAGGATGGGGCGGGCGCCCAGCAAACGCAGCATACCGACCATGGCGCGGATGCCCAGGAACTCCTCACAATCGAGCACCTTCACGGCCGACATTTCGATGACCGCCACCCGCGCGCCGGTCTCACGCACCGCGTCCAGGACCGCCGCTTGAATTTCATCCAGGCGGTCCGCCAGTTCCTGCGGCAGCGTGACGACAAGGCAGCCACGAACCAGGGTGGACGTGACGCCTTGCTGCATTGAATAACCCATGGCTGCAGCGCCTGCTTATTTGCGCCGTTCGTGCAGTCGGCCGCCGAGCTCCTGGTCGGCGCCAATCGCCCTCAGGGCAATTTCCAGCGCATCGCGCAGCGTAGCCGTGGTGCGCACATCGCCCACCTGAATGCCCAACTCCACCAACGTACGCGCAATCGCCGGGGAAATGCCGGAGATGATTGACTCGCAGCCCATCAGCAGCGTGGCCTTGGTGATCTTGATGAGTTGGTTGGCCACCGCCGTGTCCACGGCACCTACGCCGCTGATGTCCAACACAAAGATCTTGGCCCGGGTTTCCCCGATCTTGGACAGCGTCTTGTTCATGATGTCCTGGGTGCGCACCGAGTCAATGATGCCGACCAGCGGCAGCAGCAAAATGCCCTCCCAGATCGGCGTCACCGGTGTCGACATCTCCAGCAAGGACTTGCTGTTGGCCAGGATTTTTTCTTTCTGGATGCGAGAGATCTCATCGAGCACCAGGTAGTTGTCCAAGAACACCATTTTGCTGACCGAGGCCGCCATACGATCCAGATTGGGGGGCGGTGGCGCCATGCCGCGCAGGCGCTCATTGAGCAAGCGGTCAGACAGGCACATACCGGCACAGTAAATGTCATTGGGCAGATCGATGCGGGCATGCACCGAACCAATGTGGCGCCTCGAGGCAAAGTAGGGTTCGTCGAGGTTGGCCTTGAAGAAGGTGCGCCAGTGGTCCATCTGCAAAGCTTGCACCCGCTGCAGGGTGTGCGAATTACCGCCGAAAAATGTTTTGTACTCCTCGTGCTGGGCCATCCACTCATAAAAATCGCCGACCATATCGCCCAAAGTGTCGTCGATGAGTGTGCCGGCTTGGCGCACCATGGCGACATCGGTGCTGGTGATGTCGAACTTGAATAGGATGTTGTCCAGGTCGTTATTGTTCGCCACAGAGTTCTCCGGTTTGAATGGTTTAAGGTTGGATGCGGGCTGCCTGACGCGGCCGAGCCGCCCGAGCGTCAGTGCGCATCAGAAAAGCGCCGCTCGATCGCTTGGAAGTCCTCAGCAATCACCAGAAATGAGTCGACGATATCAGGATCAAAATGCTTACCCCTGCCATCAGAAATAATTTTTAAGGCTTCCTCGTGCAACATGGGCGCCTTGTACACCCGGCGGCTAATCAAGGCGTCATACACGTCGGCAACTGCCATCAACCGGGCCGACACCGGAATGGCCTCGCCCGAGAGGCCCTCGGGGTAGCCACTGCCGTCCCACTTTTCCTGGTGCGACAGCGCGATCTCTCGGGCACACTGTAAAAAAGAATTCGGCGAGTCCAGCAGATTTTCGGCAGCCAGAATGGCGTCACGACCCAAGGTGGTGTGGGTCTTCATGATCTCGAACTCTGCTGGCTCCAGACGGCCTGGCTTCAAAAGAATGCTGTCCGGTATACCGACCTTACCGATGTCATGCAGGGGTGCCGATTTGTACAACAACTCGATCTGCTCAGCGCTCAGATACGACGAGAATCTGGGATGGTGTTGCAGCTGCAGCGCCAGGGCCTTGACGTAATTTTGGGTGCGCCGAATGTGGTTCCCGGTTTCGTTGTCACGCGTCTCGGCCAGCGAGCTCATGGCCATGATGGTCACGTCTTGAATGCTCGACAGCTCGCGGGTACGTAGCCTGACCTCGTCTTCCAGCGTCTGGTTACGGTCTTGCAGCAGATCGACCGCGCGTTTGAGCGACAAGTGAGTGCGAATGCGGGCCAGCGTGATGGCCGGACTGATGGGTTTGGTGATGTAGTCGACCGCCCCCAGATTGAGCCCCTGCTCCTCGTCTTCGCTGTCCGACTTGGCGGTCACAAAGATCACCGGCACATGCTGCATGCGGGCGTCGGCCCGCATGCGCCGGCAAACTTCGTAGCCGTCCATGCCGGGCATCAAAATATCAAGCAAAACCAGGTCAGGCAGCACCCCACCGGCCATGAGTTTGAGCGCCTTTTCGCCACTGCCTGCCACCTGCACCTTGTATTGGTCGCGAAGCAAAGTGCTCATCAGCTGCAGATTTTCTGGCGTGTCATCCACCACCAGAATCACTGAGCGATCAATATTTTCCACACCAAGGTCTCCATCGGTCTTGTTTTAATCAGCGCTCACAGACGCTATTTTCCTTCGTCGGTGTACTGCGTAGCAATGGCGCGAAAATCCTCATGGGTGTCGAAAAATGCATCGAGGATGTCCGGGTCAAAATGCGCGCCGCGCCCTTTGCCCATGATGGCCATGGCCTGCTCATGCGTCATCGCGTCCTTGTAGACCCGCTTGCTGATCAGGGCATCGTAGACGTCCGCCACCGCCATCAGGCGTGCCGAGAGAGGAATAGCGTCGCCGGCCAGGCCCTGCGGGTAGCCGCTGCCGTCCCATTTTTCTTGATGCGACAGGGCAATTTCCTTGGCCAGCAACAGGAAGTCCACCTCCACCCCCAGGGCTTTCTCAGCCCGCACGATCGAATCAAAGCCGATGGTGGTGTGTGTCTTCATGACCTCAAATTCAGCGGCAGTCAGCGGGCCCGGCTTGAGCAAAATATGGTCGGGAATGCCGACCTTGCCAATGTCGTGCAGCGGCGCCGACTTGAACAAGAGATCAATGTAGGCGTCGCTCATCACCTGGCTGAACCGGGGGTGCCCCTGTAACTGCTGCGCCAGGCGCTTCACATAGCGCTGCGTGCGCAGGATATGGTTGCCAGTTTCATTGTCCCGAGTCTCTGCCATGGACGACATGGCCAACACCGTCACGTCCTGGATGGTGCTGAGCTGCTTGGTCCTGCGGGTCACCTCGGTTTCCAGGTAAACGGCCTTGTCACGCAAAAAGTCAGCGGCGGCCTTGAGTGCCAAGTGGGTGCGCACCCGCGCCTGCACGATCGGGGCACTGATCGGCTTGGTGATGTAATCCACTGCGCCCAGCTGCAGCCCCAGAATCTCGTCTGCGAGCTCTGACTTCGCCGTCAGGAATATCACCGGAATATCTCGGGTGGCGGGGTTTGCCTTGACGCGCCGCAGCACCTCATAGCCATCCAGATCAGGCATCATGATGTCAAGCAGGATCAGGTCTGGCAAAGACTCGCTGCCCAAGAGCGTGAGCGCGCGCTCACCCCCATTGGCCACAAGAATTCGGTAATCTTGCCGCAGCAACTCGGTCATCAGCACGAGGTTCTGCGGTGTGTCATCCACCACCATGACCGTCGCCTTGGCTTTGGTCTGCAGTGCACTGTTATTCATGGTCCGATTGCACCGTTGATGGGTCCGTGAATGCCATGCTGCCCAGGATCAGGAGCGCGCTGTCAAAGTCAAAGGCCTCCACCGCGCGCAGCAGCCGATCAAAGTCAGCCCCCATGGCCTTCGCGAGTTGTGCCCTATGGCGCTCCAGCAGCTCAACGGCACCAAACTCGCCCTGCGTCAACAAACGGACCAAATCCGTGCGGACGGCCTGCAAAGCGGCGGCATCGTCACTACCGACACCCGCGCCCGCTGCTGGCTCGACAGGCGCCGGGAGCGGCTGGGTCAAGCCCAGAGCCGCAGCCAGTTGCTTGCTCAGGATGTGCATGCTTTGGTCAATGGCCTGGACCTGGTACAACAACGCCGGCAAGTCAACCGGAGTGCCCTGGTGCTCACTGATGCTTCGCTCCAACACCTCGGCCTGGTCCTGCAGTCGCACAGCACCCAGGTTGCCCGCGACACTTTTGAGGGTATGGGCCAAACGCTGGGCGGCGACCCATTGGGCCCGGTCGATGGCTATTTGCAACTCCTGCCCGATATTGCCCTGCCGGTCCATAAATTGCCTGAGCAGCGAGCGGTAAAGCTCCGGCTTACCCAGACACCGCCGCAGACCCAGGGCGGCATCGAGCCCGTCAATGGCCCAGGGCAGCGGCGACAGCGCCTCATTGGGTAAGCCGGCCTTGCTTGCCGGCAGTGGCGCAGTCGCTGTCGCGCTCGCCCGGCTGCCCACGGAACGTAGCGGCATCCAGCGCAACAGGGCGACCCAGAGCTGGTTCGGGTCAATCGGCTTGGTCACAAAATCATTCATGCCTGCATCCAGGCAACGCTGCCTATCCGTTGCCATGGCGTTGGCTGTCATAGCCACGATCGGCAAGGCTTCATGCGCGGGCAGCGCCCGAATTGCTGCGGTGGCGGCCAGCCCATCGAGCACCGGCATCTGCATATCCATCAGAACAATGTCAAACAGTTCGCCCGCCAGCAGGCGGTC
Organism: Rhodoferax sp.; assembly: GCA_964201255.1. Lineage (GTDB taxonomy): Bacteria > Pseudomonadota > Gammaproteobacteria > Burkholderiales > Burkholderiaceae_C > Rhodoferax. The sequence continues at coordinate 1,410 of CAXNFT010000140.1, read as the reverse complement.
AAGCGCCTGCTGGCCATTCTCGGCCGTTGTCACGCGAATGCCGGCAGCCTGGAGCATCTCGCTGGCGACTTCCTGGTTGATCTCGTTGTCTTCCACCAGCAAAACACGGGCGCCTCGCAGTGCGTCGAGGTTCATTGCGGCATTGGCCTGGCCGGGGCGGGTTTGAAATGCCTCGCGCCCCATCACCCGCATCATGTGATCAAACAGCACCGAGGGGCTAACCGGCTTGACCAATAAGCTGTCAAGGCCCTTGGGCTTTGCCGCGGCATAAAGGTGCTCGCGCCCGAATGCCATCACCAGACACAGGTGCGGTTGTTTGGTCAGGGCCATGGCGCGGATCTGACGCGCCACGTCCACGCCCGTCATATCTGGCATTTTCCAATCCAGCAGGACCACGTCATGGTCATGGCCCCGTTCCTGCGCCATGCGAATAGCCCGCAAGGCAGCAGCGCCGCCATCGGCCGTCTCGACGCTAAACTTCATGCCTGTCAGCATGTCGCTCAGGCGCGCTCGTGCACCGGCGTTGTCGTCCACCACCAAGATCCGCCAAGTGTGGGACGTGTCTGACGGGATCGTCAGCGTAGGCACCGCACCTCGCGTTTCCAGGCGCACGTTAAACCAGAACGTCGAACCAAGGCCGGGCTGGCTGTCCAAGCCGTACTGGCCTCCCATCAGCTCGACCAACCGACTGACAATGGCCAGGCCAAGGCCGGTGCCACCATATTTTCGGGTGGTGGAGCTGTCGCCCTGCTCAAAATCCTTGAACAATTTTTTGCGCTGGTTCTCATCGATCCCGATGCCCGTGTCGCGAACGGCGAAGCGCAAAACAGCCTCGTGATCCCGGAGCTTGACCACCGACACTGAGATCTCAACCTCCCCTCGGTCAGTGAATTTGACCGCATTGTTGGCGTAGTTGACCAGAATCTGCCCCAGACGCAGTGGGTCGCCGAGCAGGTTTGGCGGCACGTCAGGCGCCATGTTCACAATCAGCTCCAGACCCTTATCGGCTGCTTTTTCTGCCACCAGACCGACCACGTTGTCCAGCAGGTGCTCAAGCTTGAAGTCGACCACTTCTGTGCTCATCTTGCCGGCCTGAATTTTGGACAGGTCAAGAATGTCGTTGATGATGCCCAGCAAATGGTGGCTTGAGCCCTCGATCTTGCCCAGGTAATTGCGTTGCCGGGGTGTGAGTTCCGTGCCCTGGATCAAGTGCGTCATGCCAATGATGGCGTTCATCGGGGTTCGAATCTCATGGCTCATATTGGCCAGAAAATCCGACTTCATGCGCGTCGCACCCTCGGCCTGGGTCAGGGCGTCGCGCAGGGCCAGGGTGCGCTGCGCGACCTTTTGCTCCAGGTCCTCATTGAGCTGACTCAGCTCGTCTTCACGATTTTTCAGGGCCAGGTGCAG
>CAXNFT010000139.1:0-6598 GCA_964201255.1 Rhodoferax sp. | reverse complement strand
AAGCCGTTCGAAGCGGCTGACTTGCTGGTTGCCGTCGCCAAGGCACTCAGCGCAAGCGCGGCGCAACATACAGCCGCGCAACGACAGTCTGATGCTGCGAACCTGGTCGCGTCGCTGACGGAGAAGGAGCTGCAAGTGATCCTCCTGGTCGTCCAGGGCAAGACCAACCCCCAGATCATGGTGAGCCTGGGTATCGCGCTGCGCACTGTTAAATTGCACCGGCAGCGGGCGATGGAAAAGCTGGGGCTGGACAGCGTTGCCGCCCTGGGGCGGTTCGCGCAGGACGCGCGATGGTGAGGTGAATTTGCGCTTTGACGGCTTACCGCTCGGCTGGCATGACGGATTCATCCACCTCTCCACTGAAGGCCAGGCCCAGCAGGCGGGCTGAGGCGCCTTGCGCGAGAATGGGGCATCTCGCTACCACGTAAAGGAAACACCATGTCGCTCCCCTCCAAAGTTGCCATCGTCACGGGCGCCGGTTCAGGCGTCGGCAAAGCCGCTGCCCTGGCCTTGTTGGGTGCGGGCTACCGCGTGGTACTGGCAGGCCGCCGCGTGGCGCCTTTGCAGCAGGTGTTGGCTGAATCTGCCGCACCGGCCGACGGCTTGGCAGTGCCGACCGATGTGTCGGATGAGGCCTCGGTGGAGCAACTCTTCGCCACCACCGTGGCCACCTTTGGCCGGCTGGACGTGCTGTTCAACAACGCCGGCGTTAGCGCGCCGGGCATCCCGCTGGAAGATCTGACGGTTGAGCAATGGAAAACCGTGGTCGACATCAACCTGACCGGTATGTTTTTGTGCATCCGGCAGGCGTTTCGGGTCATGAAGGCGCAAACCCCCATGGGCGGGCGCATCATCAACAATGGCTCGATCTCAGCCACCACACCCCGCCCCAACTCCATCGCCTATACCTCTACCAAGCATGGCGTTAGCGGCCTGACCAAGACCGCCTCGCTGGACGGCCGCAAGCACAACATTGCTGTCGGCCAGATTGACATCGGCAATGCCGCCACCGAGATGGCCGCGCGCATGGCCACCGGCATCCTGCAGGCCAATGGGCAGATCGCCATCGAGCCGCTGATGGATGTGTCGGTGGTGGGTCAATCGGTGCTGTACATGGCCAGCCTGCCGCTGGAGGCCAATGTGATGTTCCACACCGTCATGGCCACAAAAATGCCGTTTGCTGGCCGGGGCTGAGTTCAGTCGGCCCGTCTTGGCAGCGGGTCATATCGAACAGGTCAATACGGGCACAGGTCATAGAATCTGGCCTTCACACTGCAAAAAAAGATCAAGTCCATGAAGCCGTCCGCTGTCTTAGCCCGAAGCCGAGAGAGAATCCGAGCGCTTGTGGCGGAGTACGGCGTTTCAAATCCCCGGGTTTTTGGGTCTGTTTTAAGAAGTGAGGACTCTGACGCCAGTGACCTGGATATCTTGGTAGACCCAGCTCCCAATACATCGCTGTTAGACATCGCCAAACTGCAGATGCGCCTTGAATCTGAGTTGGGCATTCAAGTTGATGTCCTGACCCCCAGGGCTTTGCCCTTGTCATTTCGCAATCATGTTCTAGATCAAGCTCAACCGGTATGACCGACTTGCAGCAGCATAGGCTAAAGGACTACTTGGATCATATGATTCAAGCCATCGAACAAGTTGATGAGTACCTGACCGATGTGACACAGGCCCAATTTCTCTCTACGCGGCTGTTGCAAGATGGTGTTGTTCGCAACCTAGAGGTGATTGGTGAAGCAGCAAACCAAGTCATCAAAAAATTCCCGGAATTTGCTTCACGGCAATCGGACGTGCCTTGGGAGGCCATCTATTACATGAGAAATCGCGTTATTCATGGTTACGCAAGCATCGACTACGAGCTCGTGTGGCAAGTTGCGAACAAAGACTTGTTGGACCTGCATGCGCAATTAAAGCGAATTAAGGCCACACTGTAAAACCTTCGGCTGCATTTTTCAGCCCGCCGGGTGGGTCACATCGCTTCAAAAGCCTTGACCTTGCGGGGCCATCCACCCGTGTTTGCTTGTCCAAAGCGGTCAGCGGCAATCATCAATAGTAAGGTGTTATTTTGAGCGCTCTGCATCTTGACATCCAAACCGCCATCTTCATGACTTGCTTCGTGTACCTGATCCTGCACGGGGCCATCTGGCTGGCTTTGCAAGAGCATAGAAGCCGTCAAGTCAAATGGTGGTGTGCGTCGGGGATTGTCAGCGGCATGGGCGTGGTGTTGCTGTCCATGCGTGGGCAGGTTTCTGAGTTCTTGTTTCTGTATGTGGCTCAGCTGTTGATGCTGGTGGGTAATGCGGGGCGAATGGCAGCATTACGCATGTACCTGTTACCAGCACCGCAACATCGTGCCTACAGGGTTTACAACTTAGCATCCGCCATTTATTTCATCGTTTTCATCTATCTCACCGTCGTTTTGCAATCCGATTGGGAGGCATTGATTTTGTTCAATGCGTTCTATGCAGTACTTTGCTTTGATTATTTCCGCATCGGTCTCATCCTCAATCGACTGCGCGAGTCCTTGGGGGCCAAACTGCTCATGTTGGGCGGCCTTATTCTGAGTGTTAGTTTGGCGTTGCGAGCCATCGGTGTGGCTGAGTCTGGCACTATAGGTGCCATCTACGAGCCGAGTTGGCATCAAGCCGTGATGGTCGTTGGGCAATTCATGTCGATTACGCTTTGCAACATTGCTTTCTTGAGACTATTTTTAGAGATCGCCGAGCAAAAAAAATTGACGTTGGCCAATGAGTTGGCAGCTACAAACGCTCGGGCACAGGAAATGCAACGAACCAGCCTGGTTCTTAAACAGTTGCTTGAGGAGCGTGAAGAGATTATCCGGCAGCTAGCCCTTTTCAACAAAACAGCAGGCATGGGTGCCTTGGTGGCCAGTTTGGCTCATGAACTGAACCAACCGCTGACAGTTATTCAGACGAATACCGGCGTGATTGAATTGGTGCTTAGCGACCATGAGACCAAGCTGAACCAAGACACCAGAATTGACAAAGCTTTAACGGGTTTGCGCAATGCTAACCAACGCGCCGCCTCCATCATCACCACGCTGCGTAACATGTTTGGCAATGGACCCAAAAAGATTGCTACCTTTGACTTCAATGAACTTGTCAATGACGTGCTGCTCTTGTGTCAACCCATGCTGCAGAAACAAGCTGTTGATTTTCAGGTCCAACTGCACGCAACTGCCTTGAACCTGGCAGGCGAGAAGTCACAGTTGCAGCAAGTTTTATTGAACCTGATCACTAATGCCATAGAGGCTTTTCCGCCCACCTTTAAGGGTACTAAAAAGGTTACTGTGCAGACAAATTTGGACAATGATCAAATCATGATGACGGTACAGGATAACGGCAGTGGTATTGCGCCAGACATTGAGGCGTCAGTTTTTGCCTTGCTACGCACCAACAAGAAAACTGGTATGGGTGTAGGGCTATGGCTTTCAAAAACCATCATAGATTCGCACAGAGGGACTATCAGTTTCACGACTGGCGAGAACCGAGGGACACGATTCCTTATTTCCTTGCCATTAACAACCGACACAATACATTTTTAGATCGGCTGGTCAGCCGTACCAACAGAAAATCAAAGGCCAGCCAAATCTGCCAGTCGAACCAGATCGGCCAATGTGCTGGCACCAAGTTTTTCCATCGCCCGATGCCGATGCAATTTGACGGTGCGAAGCGCAATGCCGAATTCGTCGGCGATGTGCCTGTTCATGCTACCCTGCGCCACGCGGCGCGAAACCTCGCGTTCACGTACAGTCAGTGATGCGACTCGCTTGGCCAGATCGGACCGGAGCGCATCGAGTTGCTGGTGCTCGGCGCTAGCCGCGAGGGCCTGTGCTACAGCGTCGAGCAGCACATGGGTCCCGAACGGTTTGATTAGAAAGTTATGCGCGCCAGCTCTGAAGCCGCTTACGGCCTCTTGCGCGCCGCTGTGGCCACTCATCAGCAACAGCGGCACATGATTGAACTCAGCCATCTTGCGCTGAAATTGCAGACCGTCTATCTCTGGCATCCTGACGTCGCAGAGCACGCAACTCGGCCCGGGAAACACAGCTTGGTTGGCGGTGAGAACCTGCAAGTAACTTAAAGCCGATGAATAGGTCTCTACGGCATAGCCTTTGATCTCCAACAAGGCGGCTATCGAAGCCAGAACCTCCGGGTCGTCGTCAATAATGACAACGCGTCCGTTGGCGCAACGTGCCGCCAGGCGTTCGTCATTTTCCGTAATAACAAGGCGCAGCACCATAAGACTCCCGTTGGTCCCAACGTAATGCGGTAATGATGACCACTTGCAAGCGGGGAGCGCGCTTGCGTGATCCCCTGCCCATCATTTTGTCAGATGCGCATGGAGCCTGATTTGAGTTGTTTGCGCGTCAGGCAAGGCAATGCGTTGACCTTGAAAAAATATCTTTAGCGCTGCTAAATTCTTGCTGCTCAAGCGCCAAGGGGCAGCACCATAAACAGTCTTGGCCTCACCGGCAGTCAGGGCGAGAGGCGTGACTTGATTGTGACTGTCCAATACGCACACCGTAGTTGATATGTTCGCCACCAAGTGGACGTAGTCACTCGATTTGCCGGAGTGAGCAGATTGAATAACTGTATCTTTACCTTGAAGGTCGCAATCGCGCGTCGAAGGCATTTCGGCTGCAGGTGCTGTTACAAGCGCGTTGGGTGCAATCACTGCAGCAGTGGAAGGAGTATGGTCCTTTGGCGACTGGGTGTTGGATAGCGGTGCTTGACTTATCGAGTTTTGCCGCTCAATCGGCGTGAGCCATTGAAGCGACAGCAAGATGAGAGAAAAAAACGATAACCCGACCAGCAGGTAAGCTGACAGAGCAATGTGCTCTTGCCAAAAAGTCAAGACCGTGCGCCCAATCCTCTGGCTCAAGTTCGGATCCAGGTTTTGGCGCGATTGAGCGGCTACCTTGTCCATTTCTAGTCCGGCAATGGCTTTGGTCATCGGGTGTAAATCGGCAGTTATGCCATGGCCATGTGCACCTAAAGAACGCAGCAACTTCCTGCCGACCTGCGCCTTGATGGCTGCACTGTAAAAGCTGCCCTGGCCACCCTCTTCGAGTTCGAGCAACTGCGCATGAGAAAGGGCATTCAATTTAGCCAGCACAGCAGCGCCGAGGCCCGCCGCTAAGCGGCTAGCCTTCAATCGTTGACCATCGCTTTCAGACCACACTGAATTCACTTTTTAACCGGTATCCCGTTGGAGAAAAATCATTGCCGCCTAGGGCAATAGATCTTATTTCCCCCCTGTTAGATTGGGAATCAGCCCGCAGCGTCAAAAACGCCAACGCATTCCAACGCTACACGTAGGGCACGAGTCCATTTTTCAGCGAAAACGGCAAAATTGATATATCCCCAAGGGGCAGTCCCTTGGGCTAAAGCCGCCTTAGCCAGCAGGCCGGGCGTGATCCAAGAAACGCCTCAAGCCTCCGCCCGGTATGCACTGTCCAGGGTGATGCTGCCCACCGCCCGTGACACGCACACGCAAATGCGTTGGTTTTGCTGGTGCTCGTGAGCGCTCAAAAAGACATCGCGGTGGTCGATCACGCCGTCGAGCGCCAGCACATCCAGCGCGCACAGACCACATTCGCCACGCCGGCAATTGGACAGGGCGCTGACCCCGGCCAACTCCAGGGCGTCAAGCAGGCTCTCGTTAGCGGCGACGGTGATGTCAATGCCCTGGCGTGGGACCTTCAGCCCAAAGGGCTGCGGCGCTAAATGACCGCTGCTGCCAAAGGTCTCAAAGCGCAGGTCGTGCGCCGGCCGCCCGGCACTGGCCCAGGCCTGGCGTGCGGCGTCGAGCATTGGTGCGGGGCCGCACACATACAGTTGCCCCCCTGCCGGCAGCGCCGCGATCTCACCGGCTAAGTCGATGCGTTCACCGCGCTCGTCCACCACTTGGGTCAGTCGATCGCCCAGCGCAGCGCGCAGCACGTCGCCATAGGCCAGCTCACTCAAGGTACGGGCGCCTTGCACCACCCGTACCGGGGCGCCACGTTTGGCGAGGGTTTGCGCCATCAGCACCAGAGGGGTGATGCCGATGCCGCCGGCCAGCAGCAGGTAGCTGGGTGCTGCAAGGCTCAGTGGGAAAAAATTGCGCGGTGCACTGATGCGCAGCCTCTCACCTGGCGCGAGCTGCCACATGGCCAGAGAGCCGCCTCGCCCCAATGGCAGTTGCTTGACGGCGATGCGGTACAGACCATCATCTGGCTGCCCGATCAAGGAGTAAGAGCGGATTTGAGGCCGGCCGTTGATCAGCAGTTCAACCTGCAGATGGCTGCCTGCAGCGTAAGGCCGTCTGGGGCTGGTGGTTGCCAGTGTGAACTCACGTACGCTGGGCGTGACATCACGAGTTGCTTGGACCACGGCCTCGGTCCAGACGACGGCGCTGCTCATCAGCGCTGCTTTCGGATCAGTCGTACGCCCGGCAGTTGGTCTTGGCGCGGGCTTTGCACCACCTCGCGCAGGTTGCGCTGGGCCAGCCGCGAGTGTTCGCGCATGATGGCTTCGGCCCGGGAACCTTCGCCTTGCGCGATGGCGTCGAGCACCTGACGGTGCTG
>CAXNFT010000138.1:0-6606 GCA_964201255.1 Rhodoferax sp. | reverse complement strand
AAGTACCGTGGGCCAGGGCTCCACCTTCTGGTTCACCGCCCGCATGGACATCGGGAGCGCACCGGCGACGCTCCCCCTACGCCAGAGCGATCTGCGCGGCCAGCGCGTGCTGGTGGTGGACGACAACGCCTACGCCCGCCAGGTGATGGCGAGCCTGCTCGAGCGGATGGGCTTTTTGGTGGAAGAGGCGTCCTCCGGGCAGGCGGCGCTAGACGCGCTGCGTGAGACTGAGTCGGTGCCGGGCTCAGGTGTCAGACCCTTCGACATGGTGCTGCTGGACTGGCAAATGCCGGGTATGGACGGGCTGCAGACGGCGCGCCACATCCAGGCCATGGACATGCCCAGCGCGCCAAAGCTGGCCATGGTGTCGGCCTACTCGCGCGATGACCTGCTGCAACGGTCACGGGCGATCGGCATCAGCGAGGTGCTGACAAAGCCAGTCAACGCCTCGATGCTGTTTGACGGTATCGTGCGGCTCGTCAGCGGGACTGAACAGGCGACTGTGGCGGCGGGTGGCCGCCCGGACAAGGGTTCGGTCAACCTGCAGGCCCTGGCTGGCGTGCGCGTGCTACTGGCCGAGGACAACCTGCTGAACCAACAGGTGGCCACTGAGATCCTGGCAGAGGCGGGGGTGCAGGTGGTGGTGGCCGACAACGGCCTCGTGGCGCTGGCGCTGGCCCAAGCCGAGCGGTTTGATGCCATCCTGATGGACATGCAAATGCCCGAGATGGACGGGGTGGAGGCCACACGCGCCCTGCTGGCGCTGACCGACTGGCACCACACACCCATCATCGCCATGACGGCCAACGCCATGCATGCCGACCGCCAACGCTGCCTTGAGGCAGGCATGGTGGACTTTGTGGCCAAGCCGATCGAGCCTGAGCACCTGTTCAAGACCCTGCTGCGCTGGTGTCGCCCCGGGGCGCCGGCACTGGCACCAGCCAACTCGCCTTCCGCGCCCCAAGCGCCGCTGGCCGACGACACGGCAGCTGTGCTGACCGCCTCAACGCCGGCGCCGTCCTTGCTGCCCGCCCACATCGAAGGCCTGGACCTGACGGCCGGGCTGCGCCGGGTGATGGGGAAGGAGGCACGCTATCTGGCGCTGCTGCGCGAGTTTGCAGCCACGCAAGCCGATGCACCCGAGCGAGCCGAGGCAGCGCTGGCGGCCAACGACCATGCAGCGGCCGAGCGCATCGCACACACCCTCAAGGGCCTGGCAGGGACAATTGGCGCGGATGCGCTGACGGCGCAGGCCAACACGCTGGAGGAGGCAGTGCGCACAGGTGGCGACGCCGCAGCGGCTGTGCCGGGCGTCAAGGCGGCGCTAGGCAGTCTGCTTGCCACGCTGCAAGCCGTGTTGCCCGCGCCCGCCGATGCTGACCCGGCCAGTAGGCCGCCCTCAACCATTGACCCAGCCCAGCGCGACGCGCTGATCGCCCGGCTGCGGGCGCTGTTGCAGGCCGACGACCCCAAGGCGCAAAAGCTGCTCGCCGAGAACGAGAGCGTATTTGCAGAAGCCTACGGGGCACAGTTCAAGGCGCTCAAGAGCGCCATCGCCGACTTCGCACTGGATGAGGCCCTGGAGATCGCCAATCTACGTGCTTAATGAATTAACCCACCAACAAGAGAAGGTATGAACACATCGACCCAAGTCAATGAACATGCCACTGTACTGGTGGTGGATGACACACCCACAAACCTGACGTTGATGAGCGACCTGTTAGAGGGGCTCTACACGGTCAAGGTGGCGACTGGCGGTGCCAGGGCCCTGAAGATCGCTCGCTCCGACACGCCGCCCGACCTCATTCTGCTCGACATCATGATGCCGGAAATAGACGGCTACGAGGTCTGCCGCCAACTCCAGGCTGACGAACGTACGCGCGACATCCCGATCATCTTCCTGACCGCGCGCAACGAGGCCAGTGATGAACAGTTCGGTCTGGAATTGGGCGCGGTGGACTACATCACAAAGCCAATCAGCCCGCCCATTGTTCTGGCTCGGGTCAAGAGCCATCTGACACTCAAGCGTTTGCGTGACCTAGACCAGGTCCGCCTTGCCATGCTGAATCAAGAAAAACAGCTGCTCGAACTTGAGCAGATGAAGACCGACAAGCTCATGCTCAACATCCTGCCACGGCCGATTGCCGAGCGGCTGAAGCGGGGCGAGAAAAACATCTCGGGCAGCTACGCCGAGGCCACTATTCTGTTCAGTGATCTGGTGGGCTTCACCGAGTTGTCGTCCAAGATCAGCGCGACCGAGCTGGTCAAGATGCTCAACGACCTGTTCACCCGGTTTGACAAACGCGCCGACAGCCTGGGCCTGGAGAAGATCAAAACCATTGGCGACGCCTACATGGCAGCAGCGGGCATTCCCATCCCCCGCTCCGACCATGCCGAACTGTGCGCCGAGATGGCGTTAGGCATGTTTGAGGACCTCAGCGATTTCAACAAGGCCCAGGGAAAAAGCGTGGGCATGCGCATCGGCCTCAACTCCGGCCCGGTAGTAGCCGGCGTGATCGGCTTTACCAAGTTCTCTTATGACCTGTGGGGCAACACGGTGAACACCGCCAGCCGTATGGAATCTACCGCCCCCGTTGGTCAGACCCAGGTGTCGACCAGCACCTATGAACTGCTCAAAGACACCTTTACCCTGCAAGAAAACGGTCTGCAGGAATGCAAGGGGCTGGGGCTGGTGAAGGCTTACCTCTTGGGTGGCAGAAACAGCTAGCGCAATAGCGTTGGCAGCATTTTCCGCACATCGCCGTGCAGCGATGTCAGCGTGCTTTCAAACGGGAGGTGTGGCATTTCATCTTGGACAAGCCTTGCCACGGCACGCGCTTGGTCCAGGTCGCGTGGTTTTTTGATGGGTTCGCGCGTGAGCAGGCCAGATAACCACGCTTTGTGCAAGGCAAAAGCTCTCGGGTCCGGCACGCGCATGGGCACTGGCCAGCCATCCTCGTCGACGGCGACAGCGTCAAGTTTGGGCGAGTTCAACAGCCATTGCAAACCGGGCACTTCTGTGGCCACCAGATCCGATTCGGCAAACGTGATGTTTTCTGTGACAGACATGCCACGAGGTGCGATCACGAGATCCACCATGAACTGGCCGGCATTGGCGGCGCGGTAGCCGTTTTCGCGAACACATTCAAACGTCTTGTCGGCTTTTTTGAGTAAACCTAGCAAACCCTTACCGTCTAGCTTTTCCGACACCACCGTCATCCGTTGACGGGTGTCAAAGAGCAAGTCAACATCACCGGAGGCAAGTAATTCCAGCAAAAAATGCGCGCCTGCTGCAGCCTCGTAGCCGTACAAGGCCTGAGTACCAATCACCGTAAAACTGTCATGAAGGCCGGCTTGATCAAGTTCACGCAGCACACGGGCGACGACACGCGGTACCCGATTCAGCCTTAAGGCCTTGTTGAGCCTTGCCTGCTCTTCAATTTTTTCCCGAATCAGGTGCAGACGCTCCTTTGCCGCACCACGTCCGGCCGTAAAGGCCGCCAAAAGGTCCTCGGTTTGAGCAGATCGGGGCCCAAGGGAAGTGCCGTTCCCGCGCCGGTCCCGGTCTCTGAACAGGTATTCAGTATTTCGCACTGTCTTCCAACGCATGGCGTAGGTGTAGGACGCCGCATGCGCCAGAGCAGTCCGGTAGTTGTCAAAAAGTTGACCGGTGTTGACCTGGTGCAGTCGTTGCTGATTCGACAAAAGCTTCATGAAGTTTCCGGCAATTTATTTATTCTATATATTTTGCCGGAAACACGGCTAAGTCGCAACGGCAGTTTCCGGCAAAAATTAGATAAGTTTCATTTCGCCGGAAGTATCCTGATCTACCTGATCAAGAACAAGCCGCCCAGCGTCGCGCAGCGCATCAATGCGCTTGAGAGCCAAGTTGAGCTTTGCATGTCATTCCTTACTTTTGCCGAGTTGCTCAAAGGCGCCGAATGCAGCACCCGTCGACCGGATGTGATTCGCCAACTCGATGCGCTGACGCGTGTGATCCCCGTGCGCTACGCGGTCGACCGCGAGTTGTGTGTGCACTACGCCAAACAGTTCACCCAGTTGCGCGCTGCGGGGACACCCATAGGCGCCAACGACCTCTGGATCGCCTGCCACGCGCTCGCCCTAGACGCTACCCTTGTCACGAACAACACCAGCGAGTTCAAGCGCGTCACTGGCCTCCAACTGGAGAATTGGGCAAGCTAGGGGCGCAAGTGGTTATGGGGCGGTGTCCATATTGCAAAAGCGCTGCCGGTGAAAGTCCAGGTAAGGGCCATGCTGAGCTGAAATCCACCTCAAGGACATACTTTCGGTGATGCCTAATTTTTGCCTGTCGCCTGGGGGGATAGATTTAGACACTATCAATTCGCCCGCCTCTGAGAAGCTGACCAGGAAGCTGTCGAACAGCACGTCCAAGTTGGCACTCAACAGAAAGCCATTGAACACGTCCAGCCGCTCGGCATCTGACGCACATTCGGCCCAGGGCTTGGAATGGCTGGCGCGCAGGGCTTGCGGCAATGCCAAACCAGTCACCGCGCAGGCTCCGCCCCAGTAATCGAGCATGGCCTGCCGGTAGGCCTGCTGCCCCACCCTCTGGCGCACCATGCGCTGGACTTCGGTGGTCTGGGCGGCAGCCGCGGGCATGGCGGCAAGCGCTTGCTGCAGCTGCGCCTCAAAGGCCACCACCGCCTGGTTGGGCAATGCCTGCGACAGTGCGGCGGCACGACGCAGCCACCGGGCCAAAACTGCCTCCGTCGCCAAGGCGAAACCTTGTGCCGGCACGCCGGACAAGGGATAGGACCTTGACAGCTCTTGCGCCAGCGTGGCCGAGCCTGATTGGATAGCACCCCAGAATCCATCCCCCGACGCCGTCACGCTGACTTTCGCGGGGTGCCTGGCGGAGCCCAACTCCACGCCCGGCCCACCACTTGGCAACACGTTTTCGAAGCCATTGTCGTGGCCCGCTTTTTCAATGTGGGCGCGCTGCAACGGGTTCATGACGGCGACGAAATTGGTTGATTGATCCGATTTCATCCAATTCCATCCGAATTCATCCGATTTGATGAACCAATTCTGTAGCACGAGGCTGGGCCCGCCCCTTCCAGCGCAAGCAAATCGGATTTACACATCCGTTTTAGCAGCGCCTTTATCTGGCCCTCACTCAGACTGCACAACTCCATTGCCTCTGCCCGCTTGATGCGGCCATGCTGGCGCACATAACTCAACACCATTTGTTCATTTTGGATAGGCGCAAACCCAGCCTGGCGGGTATAGCGGCCTTGTCAGCAACCGCGCCATAAACAGCGGCAGACAGCATGTAAGTGCGGCCACGGGTGGCCCCATGCGCCCCCACAAATCCTCCTTCTGTCAATGCCTGCAGCGTGCGCTTGGCAGACGCCGCGTCTCGCTGGATACGCACGGCCAACTCCTCCGCAGACAATTGCTTTAGCTGCCGCAAGGCACCCAACGCAATCAGGGAGTCAATCGGCAACTCAGCGTGGCGGCGGCGCTCCTCGTCAACCACCATGCGCCGAAACTCCAAATCGGCAGGCTCGGTTAGCATGCGCAGCACCACGATTTGGGCATCCGTTCGAGTGTAGTCGGGGGCCGATCGGCCAAATTTCAGCATACCGCGGTAGATGGTGTCCACCCCGCGCCCAGAGCGCTCCACCACGCCAATGCGCTTCATGGCATCGGCCAGGGCCCGGTTGCGGGGGCGGGGCTCCGTCACCAGCAAATTGCTCAAGCTCATGCCATCCACCAAGCCGCCAGGGTTGCTCACCACCAGCGCATCATCCTCCAGGCGAATATGCACCGCACCCAGGCGGTGAAAGTCGCGGTGAATCAGTGCGTTGGCCACCGCCTTAAGCAAGGGGTAACGCCGGAATTCATTGAACTTCACAGACTGCTGCGCCAGCACCTGAAAGGCGAACTCATGCGTTGGCACCCATTGCTGCAATGCCGATTCACGCCCCACCAAAAGTAAGCCGGTCAACGTGGGCAAGCGGTTGCCGTCGGGCTGACGGGCTGTCAGCCCCAGCGCGCCATCCAGGGCCTCGTCGTCCAAATCCAGTAGCACCCGGTCACCCCCATATTGCTGCACCGCCTGGCGCAGGCGCTCGCGCTCCAGCGGATCAAAGTCCGCCAGCGTCGCCCCCGCCACAGGCTGGGCTGACACGTCCAGCATGCCAAAACTACTGGCCCGGCTGACACGGTCGTGCGGCAGCATGGGTGTTCATGCTCCTGACGTTCAGCGGTCTCAATTCCTTGCCCGTAGGCAGGGAGGCATCCATAGCATCTCCGTGATGGCGCAACTGCGACAAGAAGCGCGCTACTGATGTTGTATGTCGACACCAGCGTCTTGGTGGCGCTGTGTACCAACGAAGCCAAGACCGTCGACGTCGTCAATTGGTACGCAGCCTGCACCGACGAATTGGCATCCGCCGCCTGGTCTGTTACCGAATTTGCGAGTGCTTTGGGCATCAAGCAACGCACAGGCCAGTTGACCGAATCGCAAGCACGAGCGGCAGGCATGGTGACTTTGGATGCCGTACTGGCCAAGAATGCCAAGCGGCACAAGCTGAAGCCGGTGGTGGTTTAGGGCCTGCC
>CAXNFT010000137.1:0-6630 GCA_964201255.1 Rhodoferax sp. | reverse complement strand
GTGGTAGCCCCACTGCCGGGTCAGGCCAAAGCGCTGACCGTTGCGCGGGTTGATGGTTTCTGCCAGTCCTGGCAACATCAGCACTTGGCGCACGATGTGGGTGACCAGTGGCATGGCCACGTGCTGGCCTAGGCATTGGTGCAGGAAGCTGCTGACAGTCTTTTTTTGCGGGTTATCGGGTTCGCCGCCGAAAATCAATGGGTCGTAGCGGGTGCGGCCGGTCCAGCGGGCTGGATTGAAGGTGTCTGGCAGAGTGTTCGCAAGCTGATCGCGCGTGGCAGCGCCCACAGCGATCACCAGTTCGCTGCCTGCGGGGATGATGGCACCCCCTGGGAATAAGGTCATCGGGCGGGTGGTGCGGCGCGGCAGGTAGGCCACCGGCGGGTTGAGCCGCAGTGCCTCCCAAATGAAGGGCGTCAGGTTCGCATCGTGGCCAGCCCGATGGCCGTGCTTAACCCAATCCAGCGCCGCAGCAGCCTGTGCCGCCTTGAGACGTGCCGGGCTCTCAAAAAAGCACTGCAGCGCCAAGCACACGGCGCCCACCACATTACCCACCGTACCGGCGATCAGGCCTGTGACGATGGCCGCCAAATCGGTACCGCCGTAAGTTTTGCCTACACCAACGGCGCCGGCTATATCAGCCATGCGGTGCATCACGGGTTTGAAATTCGCCAAAGGTTGGGCCGGCGTCAGCGGTGCGCTTATTGGGTTCAAAGGGTCGCAGGGCGGTGGCGCTGGCCAGGGTTCAAACACCCGGTCGGCCTCAAACGCCTTCAACTCGTCCAATTCCCGATGAATGGCTTCGAACTCATCCCGCTGCTGCGCCGTGTGCTGGTGCTTAAACAGGTCGATCAGCTCGGCGGCGCGGCGCGTGAGTGCGCCCATGGCGGCGGTGTTCTCGGGCAGTGCGAAGGGGTCGGTGACGAAATGGCGGGCAAAGGTCTGGTAGCTCAGGGCGTGGGTGGCTTTGCGGGTGCAGGCCTCCAGCAGTGGCAGGTCAGACTGGGCAAAACCGAACCAGAAGGCCACGAAGCGCAAGGCCGCCTGTTCGGCCAAGGCCACCGCGTCAAACTCACGCTTTTTCAGCGGCAGCAGCGCGGCCGCACGCAGGCTGATGGTGCACAGGCCCAGTGTCTCCCCCGGCTTCTTTTCAGTTAGGTAATCGATGGCGAACTTACGTTGCCGATCGTGGTCCCACAGTCCCTGGGCGTCATCCATGCCGAGCATGAAATTGCTGCGGCCCAGGGCTCCAAAAGGCGCATTGCTGTAATCGGCCAGACCATACGTGACGGATCCACCTTTCAGCGCAGCCTCGGCCTGCGCCCGGTCAGTGATCAGCCAGGCCGTTTGTTCATAGTCGTCTGGCCCGTTGCCTTGAGGTGTGTAGGTGGTGCTGGCCCGGCTGGCAAAGGGCTCGGGCTTGCGCTGATCAATTAGCCCCCGCAAGTGAATGGCGCGTTGCTGGTCGTTGCACAGGTCTGCAAATAGCGCTGCACTCTTGACCCAAGAATTGCCCGTGACAGTGGCTCCCTTGGCCATAGGCCCTCCCTTTTTTGTGACTTGTCAGCTGATCATGGCTACCTGGTTGGCACTGGCCAGCAGGGCCTGCGCCTCGGGCAGGCGCCCCTGGCTTTGCCAGAGTGCCGCCAGGCTTTGCGCGGCACGTGCTTCAAAGGCGGCCATGCCCAATTCCTGGGCGACCGACATTGCGAGCAAAAACCACTGCTGAGCCTTGTCCTGATTGATTAGTTTGATATTATTTTTATAGTGAATGAGCAGCTCGCCCTGCAGCCTGCAGAGCTCGGGTTCGAAGTAACGCTCGCCGTGTCGGGTGACGATGGCGTAGGCCTCCTGCAGCAACTGCAGCCCCTCTTCAGGCTCGCCCGCCAGCGCCCGCGCTTCGGCCTGCAGGGCCAGGTAGAAGGCGCAGGTAACCACCGCACCCGTGCTGGTCCACAGCGCGTAGCCGGCCGCCATCTCAGCGCTGCCGGCCTGGGCGTTGCCAAGGTGCGCCACCGCCCAGCCATGCATGATCTTGGCATGCGCCAGCCAGACCGAAAAGCCGCCGGTCTCGCAGATATGGATGGCGCGCTGGGCCAGCTCCAGGGTCTCCAGGTATTCCCGCCGGTAGCAGTGCAGCATGGCTTTGAGTCCGTAGGCCTCGCCCTGGCTGAAGGGGTGCTTCAGGCGTACCGCCAGGGCCTGTGCCTGATTGGCACGGGCCAGCGCGTCGTCGCCCAGGCCGCGCGTCCACTGCGCCAATGCCGAATAGCTCAGGCACATGATGGCGGGGTCTTGCACCTGGCCCGGCCGCTGCTCAAGCCGGGCGTAGGCCGCCAGGCAGCTGTCCATGCGCTCGACGGCAGCCGGGAGCGCCCCTTGATGAAACAGCAGGTTGGCCACCGCCCAGTCGGCCTGCAATCGGCGCATCGGATCAGCTAATTTTTGCACCAGTTCGGCCGCCTCGGCAGCTACGGCATGGGCCCGCTCAAAATCGCCGCGCATGAACAAATAGCCCTCCAGCCCAAACTGGACCCGCAGTAGGGCCCGCTGATCACCACACTGGCGGCTCAGGGCCTCGGCCCTTTCATAGGCCTCGCCTACCAGGTCGGCGCCGTAGCCGTGCAAGGCAATGCTCTGCCCGGCTTGCAGTAGCAGCAGGCGCAGCTCAATCCGGTCGCGCGCCAGCCCGGTCGGCAGTGCCGCCAATTGCGCCAGGGCGGCGCCAAGATGGTGGCTGGCCTCCACCTGCGCCGAACGCGAAATCGCCAGCCGTGCGGCGTTTTCCCAGTACTGCACCGCCGCCTCTGGCATTGCCGCGGCCGTGCAATGGCGTGCCAGTACCTCAGGCTGGCTCGCGGCCAAGCTAGGAAAGTGCTCGCTGATCACGCGTGCCACGGTGCGGTGGCAGCGCCGGCGGTCGCGTTCCCACAGCGACTCATAGGCGGCGTCTTGCATCAGCGCATGCCGGAAGTGGTAACGCAAGTCGCGGCCTACCGAGGTTTGCGCCAATATGCTGGCGCGCACCAGCGCTTCCAGGTGAAACAGCACACCGTCTACTCTGACCGGGGCATCGGCATCGGCAAAAACCGCTTCGATCATGGCCTGTGAAAAACTGCGCCCAATGACGCTGCCAAATTGGGCCACGGCTTTGGCAGCGTTCAGGCGGTCCAGGCGGGCCATCAGCAAATCTTGTACTTTGCCCGGTATGGCCATGGGGCTTGCTGCCAGCCCGGTCTGTTTGCCGGGCGTTGCCTGCATCTGGCGGGCCACCAGCGCCCGCGCGGTTTCTTCAATGAACAGCGGCACGCCATCGGTCTTAGTGACCAGCTGATTCAGTGTTGACCCACTCAATAAAGTTGCGCCGCACATGCCCAGCAGCATGGCTTCGGTGTCTTCGCTGCTTAGACCGGACAAGTCAAGCCGCTCGGGCAGGTCCTTGGCGCCGACGCCGGTGCTGACGGGTGGGCTGCCAGCGCCGTTGCGCTCGGTGCGTATCAGCAACAGCGGCCACTGGCTGCAGACGTCCATCAGGCGTTGCAGCAGCTCACGGGTGGACGGGTCGAGCCAGTTATGGTCTTCGATGATCAGGCACAGCGGACCCTGCGCCACCAGGTCTTCCAGCCATAGCAGCAGGGCATCGATTACCTGGCGCCTGATCTTTTCTGGCGCCTGAGCCTCGGTGGTGGCGGTGGGGTGCTGGCTGAGCAGCGGCTCGAGTCCAGCGACGATGTGCTGCCGTCCAGGCCAGGCGCGCAGCCCAAGCTCCAGCTTGCTGCGAATGCCATCCGCTTGATCGGCTTCACTCAATCGGAACCAGCGGGTTAGCAAGTCAATGACCGGCCGGAACGCGCTGTCTGCTGTATCCGGGCTGCAGGGCAGGGCGGTCACGCTATGGCCCTGGGCGGTTAGGCGCGCCCTGAATTCCCGCATCAGCCGGGTTTTGCCGATGCCGGCCTCACCTGAGATCAGCACTGAAGTGAACTGGCCCTGAACAGCCTGCGCCCAGGCGGCTTCCAGCAGCCCGAGTTCGCGCTGGCGGCCAACCCAGGGAGTATCGTCCGCCTTGCCGCTCAAGTGTCCGTCGCGGCTCGCCTCACCCAGCAGCCCATACGTCACTCTTGATTGGGCAAACCCCTTGGGTACTTGGTTTGACTCGATCGGGGTGAATTGAAAGCGGTCTTGCACGATCGCCCAGGTCGATTCGCTGACCCTGGCTGTGCCTGGTGCAGTCATGGCCTGGAGTCGGGCGGCCAGGTGGATGGGTTCGCCCAGCGGCACGCCGGCTTTGACCACCACCGGGCCTGTCACTACGCCGATGCGCAGCTCAAGCTGCAGCAGCGCGACCGCATCGATCATGGCCAATGCGGCCTTGAGCGCCATCGCGGGGGCGTCTTCATGGGCCAGCGGCAGCCCAAAAAAGCACATCACACCGTCATTACCTTGGGGCGCATTCGGCTGCCCGCTCCAGCGCCGCACCACATCGCCACAGGTGGCGTGGAAACGGTCAAGCGCTTCGCTGTAGCGCTCAGCACCCAGCGTCCGCAGCAGGCCGGTGGACTCGACCAGGTCATAGCACAGCACCGTCACCTGGCGCAAATGGTCGTCCGGGTGCGGGCCGGCCTCATCTGGCGTCAGCAAGGCCGCCGCGTCGCAGTAGCAGATCAATTCAGGGCCGAGAACTAGACCAGTTTCGCTGGCGCCCATGGGGTCTGCGGCCCCGTCGCGCAGCACCGCCAGCGCCTCGCCGAGCCGTTGGCCGGATGCCAGCGCAGCGTAAAAGTCAGCCATGGGCCCGGCCGACTCTTGCGCTGCGCTGGTTGCCAGCCTGAACAGGCTATCGACGCCGGCGGCGCTCGCGGCCCGCGCCAGTGCCTGGTGCCAAAACAAGGCCTCAGCGTCCTGTGCGACCCCGCTGGCACCCTCCAGGATCAGCAGTCGGGGCGGATCAGTCAGTTCGACGATCTCGCTGATGTGCAGTGGCGCCGACCCAGACGTAAATTCAGAACTGACCCCCCGCGGGCTGGCTAGCACGCGGGGCAAGCTGCCCAAGCAATGAATAATGTCACTGTGGCCGATATGTCGCAGCAGTGCCTCGCGGCCCTCGTCCGGCACAGCCATGGCGCGCGCCGACAAGCCTTCGATCGGGTCTAGGCGCGTTTGCAGCGCCTGCACGTAGGCCTGGTCAAGTGCCGGGTCAGCGGTGTCGTACAGGATCAGGACTTTGAGGTGTCGGCTGTAACCGGCCGGGCGAACCCGGCCGCGGGCCTGTGGACCCTCCCGCAGCAGTTGCCGGTACAACGCAAATTTCTGGCCCAGGTAGTGCTGGCCATCAAAGGCCCATTCCCACGGAACACCCATCAGCGCTTCGTTAATCTGCAGCTGCATGGCAACGCCGCCGACCTGCACCAGCAGTTGGCGAATAGGGGCCGGAATCAGTTCCTGAAAAATCTTTTGGCCCAGCCGTTCACGGGTGAGGCTTTGCTCATGCTCCTGCCAGGCGCTCGATGCGCTGGTGCTGAGCTGGTTGAGCATGCTGGCTTCGACCACCTGCTGGGCAATTTGCCCCAAGCAGTGTCCATCGGACAGGCTGGCGCTGAGCAGGCCATCATGCCAGCGAAGCAGCAAATTCAACGGGCGAACACCGGCTAAGGCCATATTAATGCGCCAGCCCTCCCCGGAGAGCCAGAAATCTTATGCCATGAATTTACCTCAATTTCACCGACATCCCTGACCTCTTTTCAAATCTCGGGTAGCGTGTTGGCGCGCGCCCTGGGTCAACTGTCTAGGCGTTTTTGAAGTTGGCCTTGCGCTTGGCTACAAACGCCTCCATGCCTTCCTTCTGATCGGCAGTGGCAAACAAGGCGTGGAACAAGCGGCGCTCGAACATGACGCCGTCGCTCAGACTGCCCTCAAAGGCCCGGTTGACCGACTCCTTGGCGGCCATGGTGGCCATTTGCGAGTAGTCGCAAATCTGCAGGGCTGCGCCCAATGCCTCGTCCATCAGCTTGTCCAGCGCCACCACACGGCTCACCAAGCCGGCACGCTCAGCCTCGGCCGCGTCCATCATGCGCCCGGTCAGCGCCATGTCCATCGCCTTGGCTTTGCCCACCGCCCGGGGCAGGCGCTGGGTGCCGCCGGCGCCGGGAATGATGCCAAGCTTGATCTCTGGCTGGCCAAAGCGGGCGTTGTCGGCGGCGATGATGAAGTCACACATCATCGCCAGCTCGCAACCGCCGCCTAAGGCAAAGCCGCTGACGGCAGCGATCACCGGCTTGCGGATGCTGCGAATCTGCTCCCAGTTGCGGGTGATGTAGTCGCCCCGGTAGACCTCGGCAAAGCTGTAGCTGGCCATGGCGCCAATGTCGGCGCCCGCGGCAAAAGCTTTCTCACTGCCCGTGATGACCATGCAGCCAATCGCCGGGTCGGCGTCGAAGGCCTTGAGCGCCTGGCCCAGTTCGTCCATCAGCGCGTCGTTCAGGGCGTTGAGCTGTTTGGGCCTGTTGAGCGTGACGATGCCAACCTTGTCGGCCTCGGTGCGGATGGTGATCAGTTCGTAGCTCATGGTGGTTCCCCAGGGTGGCGA
Organism: Rhodoferax sp.; assembly: GCA_964201255.1. Classification (GTDB taxonomy): domain Bacteria; phylum Pseudomonadota; class Gammaproteobacteria; order Burkholderiales; family Burkholderiaceae_C; genus Rhodoferax. The sequence goes on along the minus strand of CAXNFT010000137.1, from coordinate 44 downwards.
TGCCGAGACTATAACGATTGAAGCCATTGTCTGGCTGGTGTGCT
>CAXNFT010000136.1:0-6652 GCA_964201255.1 Rhodoferax sp. | reverse complement strand
CGCCGCTGGGAGACCTCAACGAAACACATGCCATCAAGGCGGCACTCGGCGCCCACGCCCACCAGGTGGTCGTTAACTCAACCAAATCCATGACCGGCCACCTGCTGGGTGGCGCCGGTGGCATTGAGTCGGTGTTCACGGTGCTGGCCCTGCACCACCAGATCAGTCCGCCGACTATCAACATCTTCAACCAGGATCCCGAATGTGATCTGGATTACTGTGCCAACACCGCGCGGGTCATGAAGATCGACGTTGCGCTGAAAAACAATTTTGGCTTTGGCGGCACCAATGGCTCGCTGGTGTTCAAGCGCCTGAGCTGATTCCCGTCCGCGCCTGACTTGCGTCGTCCAGACCGTCTGTCACCATGCATCAAGCCCCGGCGCTTGCCTTCCAAGTGGGGCGCTCCCGGATCCATGGGTATCTGTTGATTGCGTTGGCCGGTTTGGGCGTCCTGACGGGCGTTTCGTGGCTACACCCTCTTGACGCGGCAGGGTGGCGGCAGGCGCTCTTTTGCATCACTTTCCTCATCGCTCTGGCAATCGCCGTCCGGCAGTGGCTGCGCTGGCCCAGTGGCGAATTGGTGTGGGATGGCCTTGTCTGGCGCTGGCGGGGCGCGGGTCCTTGGGCCGCTGAACAGAGCCAAGGCGCGCTGCAGCATCACCTCGACTGGCAGTCTGGCCTGCTTTTGAGCCTGCGGTCCGAGACGGGCAAACGAATCTGGCTGTGGGCGCAACGTTGCGACAATGCACAACAATGGGCGGCCTTGCGGCGTGCCGTCTTTGCACCGGCGCGGTGGGCAGAGCCAACCCCCTATGGCGACGCTGGCCAGGCTGTGTCCCGTTGAGCAATACCGCGCCTATCCCACCGCCTGACGACAGCGACGCGCTGCTGGTACAGCGAGCCGTGGCCGGTGACCAGCGGGCCTTTGAGCTGCTGGTGATCAAGTACCAGCGGCGGCTTCAGCGCCTGATCGGCCGAATGGTGCGGGACAGTGATCTGGTCGAAGACATTGCACAAGAGACTTTTATCAGGGCCTACCGTGCGCTGCCGAAATTTCGCGGTGAATCCCAGTTTTACACCTGGCTGTACCGGATCGCCGTCAACACGGCGAAGAAGTTTTTGCAGGAACGCAAGCGGTCGCCGACGATGTCAGACCGGGCACTTACATCAAATGAGGACAACGATGAAACTTTTCGGGTGGTGGGGGAACCAATCAATGATGAGACGCCCGAGTCGATTCTTGCCGCCAAGGAAGTCGCTGCTGCTGTCAACAGTGGTTTGGCAGCCTTGCCGCTTGATTTGCGCCAGGCGCTAAGCTTGCGCGAGATTGAGGGCCTGAGTTATGAAGAGATCGCCGCCGTGATGGACTGCCCGATGGGCACCGTGAGGTCACGTATTTTTCGGGCGAGAGAGCTGATTTCCGCCAAATTGAAACCGATGCTGGAGAGACAGACCGGCAAACGCTGGTAGACCACCATGACCATGACGCCCGAACCTTCTGATCTCGATGCTGAACTGGCGTCGGCCTTGGCTGACGGGCAGTTGAGCGGTGCCGAGTTGGCCCAAGCCCTTGACTGGGTCAGCCAAACCGAGGAGGGGCAACGACATTGGAGGGCCTACCATGTACTGGGGGAGGTGTTGCGAGGGGAGCAGGTTGGGGCGATTGGCGAGGATGCGGCCTTTCTTGGTCGCCTGCGCGACCGGTTACAGCAGGAGCCGACGCCCGCCCGAACCATTGAAGCCGCCAACGACGCCCGGTTTCACTGGGCGCGACTGGCCGGCGTGGTGTTGCTGGTGTCGGGATCCTTACTTGGCTGGCAAAGCTGGCGGGATTCGGGTGGTGCGACGGGCCAAGAGCAATTAGCGAAGATGCCGGCCGAGGCCCGCATCGAGGCCCCGGCGGCCATGATTCGCGACCCCCAACTCGACGCCCTGCTAGCGGCCCACAAGCAGTTTGGGGGTGCCTCAGTCCTGCAAACGCCGACTGGTTTTTTACGCAATGCCACCTTCCCAGGGGGCGCGCCTTGAGATTTCTTGCTTGGCTGCTGGCCGGCTGGTTGCTCGCCCTCACTGCTGGGGGTCAGACGCGGCAGGCGCCTGCCGCAGCAACCTCGGGGCCTGTCGAGGACCGGCGATTGGGCGAGTGGTTGCTGCGCATGCAAGAGGCCTCGCGGCGGCGCGCCTACGTCGGCACTTTTGTCGTCTCGGTGGGCAGCAGCATGTCCAGTGCGCGAATTTGGCATGTGTGCGACGGTGAACAGCAGATGGAGCGCGTCGAGACACTGACCGGCGCCCCCCGGTCGACCTTTCGTCGAAATGACAAAGTGCTGACGTTTTTTCCTGACAGCCGCGTGGTGGTGGCCGAGCGGCGTGAATCCTTCAGTTTATTCCCGAATTTACTGCAGTCGGGCGATGCCTCCATTGCCCGGTTTTACAGCCTGCGGCCGGCTGGCCAGGAACGCGTCGCCGGTTTTGAGACGGATGTGTTTCAGCTTCGCCCGCGTGACAAGCTCCGCTTTGCCTACCAAGTCTGGACTGAAAAAAAGACCGGCTTGGTGGTGAAGTTGCAAACGCTGGATCTAGAAGGCCTGGTGCTGGAGCAGGCGGCATTCTCGGAGCTGCAGCTTGATGCGCCAGTCAGCATGGCGCGTCTGAGCCAGATGATGGGCAACACCGAGGGCTACCAGGTTGAGACGCCGGATTTGGTGAAGACGACGGCCGCAGCCGAGGGCTGGGCGCTCAAGGCCCCAGTGCCCGGCTTTCAGCCAATGAGCTGCTATCGGCGTCCGGGCGCCAGCGCTGCTGAGGGTCGCCACGACAGCACCCTGCAATGGATTTTTTCCGATGGCCTGGCCACTGTCTCGCTGTTCCTCGAAGACTTTGACTCCCGGCGGCATGGCCAACCCGGTACCCAGGCGCTTGGCGCCACCCATACCTTGACGCGCCGCCTAGGAGACTGGTGGCTGACCGCCGTCGGCGAGGTGCCACAACAAACCCTTTTGACATTTGCCCAGGCCCTTGAGCGGCGCACATAGCACCCCATTTTTATTTTGCATTTGCATGAAAGGTCGACCATGGTTTTAATCGATAAAAAAAAGCGGCAAGCGTTGGCGCTGACGCTGGTACTGGCAGTGACTGCGGCAGTCGGCATCCTGCCGGCGGCCCCCACGCTGGCCCAGACCCGCACACTGCCCGACTTCACCGACCTGGTGGAGCAGGTCGGGCCGTCGGTGGTGAATATCCGCACCGTCGAAAAAGTGGCGGCGCGCAGCGGCGCGGGCGGTGGCGCAGACGAGGAGATGCTGGAATTCTTCAAGCGCTTTGGCCTGCCCATGCCAAACGTACCGCGCCAGACGCCCCGGCCCAACCGGCCTCAACCCCAGGAGGAAGAGCAACCGCGCGGGGTCGGCTCCGGCTTCATCCTGTCGAGCGATGGCCTGATCATGACCAACGCCCATGTGGTGGAGGGCGCGGATGAGGTCATCGTCACCCTGACCGACAAGCGCGAGTTCAAGGCCAAGCTGATTGGTACTGACAAACGCAGCGATGTCGCTCTTGTCAAGATTGATGCGGTTGGACTGCCAGCCGTTAAGGTGGGGGACGTCAGTCGGCTCAAAGTGGGCGAGTGGGTGATGGCCATCGGCTCGCCGTTCGGCCTGGAAAACACCGTCACCGCCGGCATTGTCAGCGCCAAGCAGCGCGACACCGGCGACTACCTGCCCTTTATCCAGACCGATGTCGCCATCAACCCCGGCAACTCGGGTGGGCCGCTGATCAATATGCGTGGCGAGGTGGTTGGCATCAACAGTCAGATCTATTCACGCTCAGGCGGCTCGATGGGGATTTCGTTCGCTATTCCGATGGATGAGGCGGTGCGCGTGAGTGAGCAATTGCGCGTCTCGGGCCGGGTCTCGCGTGGTCGAATTGGAGTGCAGATCGACCAGGTGACCAAAGAGGTGGCGGAGTCCATCGGCCTGGGCAAGGCGCAGGGTGCTTTGGTGCGGGCAGTTGAACCTGGTGCTCCAGCCGACAAGGCGGGCGTGGAGGCTGGCGACATCATCGTCAAGTTTGAAGGTAAGGCCGTCGAAAAGTCCAGTGACCTGCCACGAATGGTGGGCGCCACCAAGCCTGGCACACGCAGTGCCTTGACCGTGTTCCGACGCGGCAGCTACAAGGATTTGTCGGTCACCATTGCGGAGATCGAAGCCGACAAGCCAGCGCGCAAAGCCAACGAGCCGGAAGAAAAGCCCAAAACTTCGAGTGCAGGTCAGGCCCTGGGGATGTCGGTCAGCGACCTGACCGAGGCACAGAAGAAGGATCTCAAGCTCAAGGGTGGGGTGCGCGTCGATGCGGTGGTTGATGCCGCTGCGCGGGCAGGCATGCGCGAGGGTGATGTGCTGGTGGCGATTGCCAATACCGAGATCAACACGGTCAAGGAGTTCGAAGCGGCGGTGGCTAAACTGGACAAGTCCAAGCCTGTCACTGTGTTGTTCCGACGCGGCGAATGGGCCCAGTACGCGGTGATCCGGCCCACGCGCTAGCCTCGCGCTCAGCAAAAAGACCTCAATTTCTCCAGGGACTTTGGGTCTTTTTGCGAAATACCGAGCCTGCGCTGATGCGCGGCTAATTTTTTTCAGGTGTTCCCGACTTCTCTATAAGTGGGCGTGTACTAACTTTGGCGAAGGCTGAGTGTGATTCTGGTTAGAATGGAGGCCCGATGCCGAGGGTTACTGGCATATAGGGTCGGCATAAATCCACGATACGAGATAGACCCCGGGATCCGGCGGTTGATCCACAACTCGTCCACAACGCTCTCCCTTGCTTCGTTAAATAATTGTGTATAAGCTGTGAATAATAAAGGTGTTGCTGACTTGCAACGTGCAGTCCGGCTTGTTCTTTGGCGTCCCGCCAGTGACTTTTTGCCTACAATGAAGATCCAACTTTCGCAGTTGCCAAAGACTGTTGGTTCAGGGCGCGTCCAATTCCGACGCGCCCTTTTTTCTTGGTCGGACGCTTTTAATTCAACCACTTGAACGTTCCCGTTGATGAATCACATCAGAAATTTCTCGATCATTGCCCACATCGACCACGGCAAGTCGACCCTGGCTGACCGCCTGATCCAGCGTTGTGGCGGCTTGCAGGAGCGCGAGATGGAGGCGCAGGTGCTGGACTCCATGGACATTGAAAAAGAACGTGGGATAACCATCAAGGCGCAGACCGCAGCACTTCATTACAAGGCCCTTGACGGCCAGATCTACAACCTCAACCTGATCGACACACCCGGCCACGTAGACTTCTCTTACGAAGTCAGTCGTTCGCTGTCTGCCTGCGAGGGGGCGCTGCTGGTGGTGGATGCCAGCCAGGGCGTAGAAGCGCAGACTGTCGCCAACTGCTACACCGCACTGGACCTTGGGGTCGAGGTGGTGCCGGTGCTCAACAAGATGGATCTGCCCAACGCCGATCCGGAGAATGCCAAGATCGAAATCGAGGATGTCATCGGTATCGACGCCACGGACGCCATCCCGTGTTCGGCCAAGACCGGCATGGGCATTGACGAAATACTTGAAGCCGTCGTCGCCCGTATTCCAGCTCCCAAAGGCAACCCCAAGGGCGCGCTGCGCGCCATGATCATCGACAGCTGGTTTGACAGCTATGTGGGTGTCGTGATGCTGGTGCGTGTCGTTGACGGCCGGTTGGCTCGCGGCGAACGCATCAAGTTGATGGCCACCGGCGCCACCTACAACGCCGACACGCTCGGTGTCTTCACGCCGGGCAATGAGGCGCGACCCTCGCTGGAGGCGGGCGAGGTCGGTTACATCATTGCCGGTATTCGCGAACTGCAGGCGGCCAAAGTGGGTGATACCGTTACCTTGATCAAACCAGGTACAGGCGGTGCGGCGCTCACAGCCACCGAGGCGCTGCCAGGGTTCAAGGAAATTCAGCCGCAGGTGTTTGCCGGGCTCTACCCGACTGAGGCCAACCAGTATGAGGGCTTGCGTGACAGCTTGGAAAAGCTCAAGCTCAACGACGCGTCGCTGCATTACGAGCCAGAAGTGTCACAGGCGCTGGGCTTTGGTTTTCGCTGCGGCTTTCTCGGTCTCCTGCACATGGAGATCGTGCAGGAGCGGCTTGAGCGAGAGTTCGACCAAGACCTGATCACCACCGCGCCCAGTGTGGTGTACCAGGTGGTGCAGGCCGACGGCGAGGTACGCATGGTGGAGAACCCGTCCAAGATGCCCGACCAGGGTCGGCTGGATGAGGTACGCGAGCCCATCGTCACGGTGCACCTGTACATGCCCCAGGACTATGTGGGTGCGGTGATGACGCTGGCCAATCAAAAGCGCGGCATGCAGATGAACATGGCCTACCATGGCCGGCAGGTCATGCTCACCTATGAGATGCCGCTGGCCGAGATCGTTCTGGACTTTTTTGACAAGTTGAAATCGGTATCTCGCGGCTACGCTTCGATGGATTATGAATTCAAAGAGTACCGCGCCGCCGATGTGGTCAAGGTCGATATTTTGCTGAATGGTGACAAGGTGGACGCGCTGTCCATCATCGTGCACCGTTCCCAATCCCAGTACCGCGGCCGAGCGGTGGTCAGCAAAATGCGCGAGATCATTTCGCGTCAGATGTATGACGTGGCGATACA
>CAXNFT010000135.1:0-6665 GCA_964201255.1 Rhodoferax sp. | reverse complement strand
TCAAACGCATGTGTTGCACCGTCAACCATGCGCACAGTCAGTTGGCTTGCAATTTCAGGAAACTCGTCACGCATGCGCAAACAATCGGTCTTTGGATTGAATTCAAAATCGTCGTTTGTGCCCGATAGGATGTGAATAGGCTTGCCAGTAGCACCCCAGTTTTGTGGTCGTCCGGGGTTAATCCAGGAACGGATTCGCTGCTGATCGTCCATGATGTTGGCACAGCCGGGATAAAGCGAAAAGTGAGCGGCATACACTAATTCGCGAGGCAATACGGGATTGTCACGCGCCAGACGGGAAGGCCTGACACCCATCGCCGCCAGAATCGCTACAGCACCACCGCTGGAGAATCCGGCAACACCAATTTGGTGTGGGTCGATCCTGACATCTTTGCTGAGAAAAACAAGTGCGCCCCAGGCATCTTGGAGTCGGTCGCATAGGACGGGTGCATTTCGATCACTGCCATTCCGTGCTCCGCGAGGCGTAAAAGAGTCGACCTCCAGGGTAGCAATACCGACGGCATTCAGAGCCTGCGCATAGAAATCGCCAACACCGACGATACCCGCATTGCTGTGAAGTAAAACCACAGCGGGCACTTGTCCTGTAGCCTGGGATGGCAGGCGGAGGACTCCCCAAACGCTACTGACCTCCCTAACACGTTCATTGCATCTTGCGCCAACGACAGGGATTTCAACTTTGCTGTTTGTCACTTCGCTGCCAGCTGGGATGGCCGCTACCAGCAAACAAAGTGACATGAAAAAAGCTTTAGCTTTTGAAAAAAAATTGAATACCAGGGGATTGAAGTGAGTGTTCATTAAATGATGATGCGGCAGGCGTTCAAGGTGTGGCAGGGCGCGTCGCACCCCGATCAGCGCAGCAAACCCGCCGCCCCGGCCAGACAGGCCAGGCTGGCAACCAGGGTCAGGCGGCGGCGCAGCGGCAGCCAGGCCTGCAGCTGGTAGCGCGGGTAACGGCGCTCATCCACCAGCAGGCACAGCCCCAGCAATACGGCCAGCGCCAGCAGGCCCCAAGTTGGCGGCAACAGCAGCGCCAGCCAGGCCAGCAGGCTGGGCATCACGCCCCACAGGTAGGGCCCGGCGCCTGCGCCAGTTGGACTGCGCATCGCCAGTCCCCAGTGGATGGCGCCTAGAAAGCTGGCGATGGTGGCGCCATAGCTTGCCAGTGCCTGGCTGATGAAAGCCTGGTGACCCAACCCGGGCCACCAGAGCGCCAGTGCCAGCACCGCAAACGGGATCAAGCCGCCGGCACCGAGCCAGCTGGCCCAGGCCGGTGGCGCGGTCGCCACAGGTGCCGTCATGCCGGGTCAGACGGCTCGGCGCCCGGCGCCTGGGCCGGGGTGGTGGCAGCGTCGCCCATGGCGGCGGGGGCGCACATGACGCTACCGTTCCACTTTTGGCCGCACCAGCAGTAGCCGTCGGCATTGATCAAACAGGTACCGGTACCGCAGCAGCGCTCGTCGTCTTCCATGGTGGGGTCTTTCGCAGTTAGGAGGTGGCTCTATTGTCTTCAAACCCGGGCGCTGTTGCCAGGGCCGGGGCAATGTCAAAATCGATCATGGCCATGAACCCTGTCAATCCCAAAAAACTGCACTTGAGCAAATGGACCGCCGTGGTGCCCATAGGCCGCAACAAGCACTTCTTGGTGGCCAAGGTGATCCTGCCCGAGCCGCCGGCGCTGGCGGTAGAGTGGGTGGACCTAGAGGCGGTGCATTCCAAAACGGTCACCCGTATCGCTTGGCGCGAGCTGCGCGACACCAGCCGCTAGCGCCAGGGCTGGGTTTGATTTTGCTATTATTTATATAGCTATAACCCCAATAACCACGTGGCCTAGAGGCCTAAAACGCTTAAAGAAACTTCAAACCTATGACCACCTTCGCCCACTACCCCAGCCTAACCGACCGCACTGTTTTGATCACCGGTGGCGCCACCGGCATCGGTGCCTGCCTTGTCGAGCAGTTCGCAGCTCAGGGCGCGCGGGTGGGTTTTCTGGACATCGACGCTGACGCCGGTACCGCGCTGGCGCAACGCTTGGCGGGCGCACAGCACGCGCCGCTGTTTGTGCCGGCCGACTTGACCGACATCGCGGCCTTGGAGCGAGGCATCGACGCGGTGCGCCAGCACTTTGGTCCGATTGCCGTGCTGCTGAACAACGCCGCCAATGACCAGCGCCACAAGGTGGAGGACACCACGCCCGAGAGTTGGGACGCTGGCATCGCGGTCAACCTCAAGCACCAGGTCTTTGCCGCCAAGAACGTGGCCGCCGACATGCGCCAGGCTGGGGCTGGGTCCATCGTCAACTTTGGCTCGGTGAGCTGGATGCTCAAGATGGGCGGCATGCCGGTCTACACCACAGCCAAGGCGGCGGTGCAGGGCCTCACGCGCAGCTTGGCGCGCGACTTTGGGCCCTTCAACATCCGGGTCAATACCCTGGTGCCGGGCTGGGTCATGACCGACAAACAACTGCGCCTGTGGGTCACCGACGCCGGCCGCGCCGACATCGCGCGCGGCCAGTGCCTGCCGCAGTTGGTAATGCCCGAGCACATCGCCCGCATGGCGCTGTTTCTGGCCTCGGACGACAGCGCCATGTGCACGGCCCAAGACTTTGTGGTGGACGGCGGCTGGGTCTGACCCGGTTTTGACGGATGAACAAGGACAAAACGATGCAGACCACGATTCGACTGGCAAAACCCGATGACTTCACGGCCTGGCTGCCGCTGTGGCAGGGTTACCAAGCCTTCTACAAAACCCAGATTCCGGCCAGCGTGACCGAACTGACCTGGGCGCGCTTTCACCTGCCCGGCGACATGCATTGCGCGGTGGCTGAAGCTGATGGCGGCCTGGTCGGTCTGGTGCACTATATCGCGCACCGCAGTTGCTGGACCGCTGGCGACTACTGGTACTTGCAAGACCTGTTTGTGCTGCCGGCGCTGCGCGGCACGGGGGTAGGCCGGGCGCTGATCCAGCACGTGTATGCCTCGGCCTTAGACCAGGGCGCGGCACGCGTCTGGTGGCTGACGCACGAGTCCAACACCGACGCCATGCACCTGTATGACAAAGTGGCCGACAAAAGCGGTTTTGTGCAATACCGCAAGCTCTTGCCGCAGTCCTGAGGATTGCTTGGCTCTCAATGTATTTGACGGCTGTGCGCTCCCAACCGTTCTCGTTTTAAAAGGTTGCGCGTGGTGCTCGCGGCTTGAGGGGGACGACTTTCGTTAACAATTACGACTTTGGCATTCTTTCTAAAAGCCCTGCGGATACCCGTAATCCATTAAAAACTGACGCCGCAATCCAATCCGGAAAACCTTCAGGCAGCCTGCGCCCCATGGCTTCGATCGCCATTGGCGCTGTCTCCAACACCCGCCCAATCACATCCTCTGCGTCGCTCCGATCAAAGCATTTGCTGGCCATATTGTTGAAGTGCCGTCGCTGAATGTCCTTGAACAAGTAGTGCTTGTTCTTGCCCATAACGGCCATAGCCATCTTGGCCTTGAACATCGAAAACTGGTTCGGCCCATTCCCCTCGACCGGCCAGATTGACATCACGTCATACAGTGGAGTGAGCTGATATCGGCCTTGTGGAAGTACCCGGATGCTGAAATTCTTGGCATGACCGTCCGGTGCTGCCAACATCCAAAACAAGAGCTGAGTCGTCAGGAGGGTGGTGAGGTCCTTCTCTGCTTGGATGGATCCCTTGAGGACGCCGGCGAGGTCCGACAAACCAGGTCCACCGTCGCTTTCGTACTTGAGGTGCGATGGGACGCCCATGGCCTGACAGAAGTCCTCCTGGGGCAAGCGCATGATCCAGTCACCGCTGGAATGCCGTTGTCGATCGAACCTTTCCACACTCAACACCCTCTGCCGTCCAAAGGTCAGGATTTCTGTTTTTGCCACTGGCAGACCGAACTCTGCCAGCAGGTTCATGCAGAGCCATTCGTTCTCTACCGACGTGCTGAAGTCGGCCTGCCGGTTTCCCACCATGCCAATAGGTAGCTTCAAAATATGGGTCGTAGGCGTTGACCCGTGGGGTCTCATCCACTGACCCTTGTGCCAGATCAGGGCGGTTTTTTCCTGGGCACCAGCAAGGGAGATGCGCAGGTCTTTCACGTCTTCCTTGTTGCCCAAGGGACCATCTCGCGTGGTCTGAACCAACAGGTTTTCAATCTCGGATTCAGAGAGAGGTGTGCTCGTGATGGATTGAACATCAGTGGGCGATTCGTCTTCACCGAGCAACTGCACGGCACCCACACAGTCCCGACCAATCGCCTGGAGCAGGTCAAACGCCTCCGCACCTTCGGTCTTGAAGCGGGTGGCTATCCGTAGGCGAATCGCATCACTGTCGGGCAGCAGGTTATCGAAGAAATTGCGAACGCGTTCTCCCTTGAGGGCGATATCGCCAGTGAAGGGCAGGGACAGCGAAAGAGGGCGCCCGGCAGGAGAACTCATCCAATCGGAGCCGTACCGCAGGCTGTGCTCGCCACGGCGGTTAAAGGTCCAGGTGCCGACCCTTTGGCCATTGGTCCAAACGGAGAGGGTGCGGGAATGCGAAGGGCGACCCATGAATCACCATTCCTGCCCGGTCGGGCTCGACGGCTTGCTTTCCGGAGCCCCTTTGCTTTGCACCACGAGTTCCAATTGCAGGGTGGCGCAAATGGACAGCAGTTGGTCCAGGCGCATGGAGGCCGGATCCAACTCCATGGCCGACATGCGGCTTTGGCTCAAGTCCAGTCGGCGGGCCAGTTCGGTTTGGGACAGTCCAGCAGACTTTCGAACTGCTTGCAGGAGGGGTGCAAGCTGGTCAGAAATGAAGAGAATTTGTTTCATGAAGGGGCTCTCCTGGTGGAATCGCGCGTGGAGCAGGGTTAGCAGTCATACAGGTATTTTCACTATAGTTGTTTAAAAGGTAAAAATCAAATACCCTTAAAGCGGGTATTTTGGCGAATTGGAGGATACAGCTTAAACAAATGCTGTGATGCGACGCAACCTATTTAAACTTGGACCTGTATCACGGTCCTAAGTACCCATGCTGCGCTACCTCACCATCCCCGTCACCCAATTCCAACAAAACTGTTCGCTGGTCTGGTGCGACGAGATGCTGCAGGCGGCCGTGATCGACCCAGGCGGCGATCTGCACTTGCTGCTGGATGCGGTCAAACGACTGAATTTGACGCTGACGCAGATCTGGCAGACCCATGCCCATATTGACCATGCCGGCGGTACCGCCGAGCTGGCCGCGCGGTTGGGCTTGCCAATCATCGGGCCGCACCCCGGCGACCAGTTCTGGATCGATGGTCTGGCTGAGCAGAGCAAGATGTTTGGTTTTCCGCCGTCGGCGGCTTTCACGCCCACCCGCTGGCTGCAGGACGGAGATACGGTGTCGGTGGGACATTGCCACCTGGATGTGCGGCACTGCCCGGGCCACACGCCGGGCCATGTGGTGTTTCATTCACCTGAGATCGGGCGTGCCTTTGTGGGAGATGTGCTGTTTGCCGGCTCAATCGGCCGCACCGATTTTCCGCAGGGCGACCATGACACCCTGATAAACAGCATCGTGCAGCGCCTGTGGCCAATGGGCGACGCCACCGTGTTCATTCCCGGCCACGGCCCCGAAAGCAGCTTTGGCCGCGAGCGCAAGACCAACCCCTACGTGGGCGGCACCTGAGCCGGGGCTTCAGTCAGTCTTGACGCGCTCGTACAGCGGCATCACCTTGGGCAGGTTGGCCTCGATGTCACCGATGCGGGTGGTGCCCGAGGGGTGGGTGGACAGCCACTGTGGCGGTGCGCCCTTGTTGGCCGCACTCATTTTTTGCCAAAGGGTCACACCCGCGCGCGGGTCGTAGCCGGCGCGGGCGGCCAACTCCATGCCAACCAGGTCAGCCTCGGACTCGTTGTCGCGGCTGAATTGCAAGGTGAGCAATTGCGCGCCGTAGTTGGTGACGGTCTGCCCGATCTGGCCCAGCCCAAGCATCTGCGTCAGCAGGCTAGCCCCGATGTTGGTGGCGGCACTTTTGCCCATGCGCTCGCGGGCATGCTCGCGCAAGGCATGGGCCACTTCATGGCCCATCACCATCGCCACCTCGTCGTCGGTCAGCTTGAGCTGGTCCAGGATGCCGGTGTAAAACGCAATTTTACCGCCGGGCATGCAATAGGCATTGATCTGCTTGCTGCCGATCAGGTTCACCTCCCATTGCCAGTTGGCGGCGCGGGGGTTCCATTGCAGTGCGTGCGGGATGATCTTGGCGGCAATGGCGCGCAGGCGTATCAACTGCGGGTGGTCTTTACCCGCCAAGGCTTTTTTTTCATTGGCTTGCTGGAGCATCTTCTGATACTCCTCTGCCGATGATTTTTCCACACCGTCGGCAGGCACCAGGTTGCTGAAGGGCGAATTTCTGCCAACATCTACGCCCTCGCGCGTCTGAGCCGTGGCCGGTAGCCCGGTGCACAGGGCCAGAGCAAGTGCCAAGCTGGGCGCAGACGTCATCCGCCAAGGCCTGGCGTGGCGGGCAGGGTTTGAATCAGTGCGTGTTGGGTGCAGCATAAATTTCATAAGTCAGCGCGTATTATTCTCCAATGTCACCAGATGCCGCCACCCCCACCCAAATCAAGCCCACCTGGCTCGCCACCTTCAGGGTCTACCTCGAGCCGCCC
>CAXNFT010000134.1:0-6668 GCA_964201255.1 Rhodoferax sp. | reverse complement strand
TGCACAAAACTGCCGTACACAATCATCAGATACACCACCACCGTGAAAAGGGCCCAAGCGGTGGTGATCGTCAGGGCCGGAATCGCAATGCGTTTGGGCAGCAGGGGGTGCATGCCGCCGTCGCCCTTGCCGCTGACCGAGGTGTAGCTTCGCCGGCCGAGCCAGCGTTGCTGCAAGTAAAAGGCGCCGATGGTAAAGCCCAGCAGGATGATGGCCAGCACCGCGGCCATCGATTGATCATTCTGGGAGCCCACCACTGAGAAAAAGATCTCTGTCGACAGCACATTGAAGTTGCCGCCCAGCACCAGCGGGTTACCGAAATCAGCCATGCTCTCGATGAATCCCAGCAAAAAAGCGTTGGCTAGGCAGGGCCGCATCAGCGGCCATGTCACTGTGCGAAAGGTCTGCCAGGCATTGGCGTTGAGGGTCTGTGCCGCTTCTTCCAGAGAGGGACTGATCGCCTCTACCACCCCGATCAGCACCAGAAATGCAATGGGCGTGAACGACAGCAGCTGCGCAATCAGCACACCGGTAAAGCCGTAGACCCAGCGGGTCGGCTCCAGCCCCAGCTGGCCCGCCACGAATTGGGTGACATTGCCCGACAGGCCAAACAGCAGGATCAGTGACAGACCGATCACGAACGGCGGCGTGATGATGGGCAGCAGTGACAGCGACTTAAACAGGCCGCGAAAGCGCACGCCAGTGCGTGTCAGCACCAGCGCAAAGGCCAATCCGAGCAGGGTGGACAACAGCCCGACCGTGATACCCAGCACCAGCGTGTTCCAGGCCACACCGCAACTCGCGCCAGTGCTCAGGCAGGTCAGGCGCCAGATTTTCGGCTCGACCAGACGGCTGACAAAGGGTGCCAGTGACCAAGCGCCGTCCTCCGCCCGGAATGGAATCACCAGCATCTGCAGCACCGGCAGCCCGATGAACAGCAGGGTCAGGGTAATCACCAGGCCGAGCGAACCCGTCACAAAGGCGTCGCCGCCAACCAGCCCGCGCAGTGCCAACCCGCGTGTCAGTAAAAACAGAAAGCTGGCACCGACCAATAGCGCCCCGTAGCCCATGCCAAACTGGCGTTGCTCCGACTCGCCAAGCCAATCATTGAGCCAAGCGGCGTTCCAGCCCTTCAGGCCAAACAGAAAGCCCTGCGCCAGCAGGTAGGCCAGGCCCAGGCCGCCCAGCAGCACCAACAGCTGGCCCAGCGTGGCCGCCGGTGGGCGCCGCAGCACGGCCATCAGCGCCGCCAAGGCCAGCAGCGGTACCGGCAGCAGCCACAGGGCGGCCCCCTTGAGCCACAGAAACAGGGCAGGTGCAGATTCGGTGGCCAGCGGGTACCCGCTTAGCAGCCACTTGATGGCCCAAAAGCCGTCCTCGATGGCGTACCAAGGCAGCAGCGCAACCCCGATCAGGGCGGCCACAGCCGTACCCAGGGCCTGGGTGTCCAGGCTGCGTGGCTGCACGGTCAACCAGCCGGTGCGCGACGGCTCAAGGTTTCAGCCAGATCAACGGGGCAGGGCGCCAATCTCGTCATCCCATTTTTTCAGCAGCCGCCGCCGCTCGGCCGCCGAGCCGTACTTGACGAAGTCGTAGTCAATCAGCTTGATCTTGGCCAGGTCGGGCGCCTTGGGAGAACTGATGGCGGCCTTGTTAGACATGACCTGGAAGGATTTGACGTCCTTGGCCTTGTTCTGGAACTCGGCAGTCAGGGCAAACTCGTAAAACTTTTTGGCGTTGTCCAGGTTGCGCGCGCCTTTGATGATGCTCATCGAGCCGATTTCATAGCCTGTACCTTCGCAGGGCACCACGGATTTGATCGGGAAACCGGCTTCTGCCACGGCCACCGCGTCATGCACAAACACAATGCCGATCACTGTCTCGCCTGAACCTGCGGCTTTGATCGGCGCTGAGCCCGATTTGGTGTACTGGTTGATGTTGCTGTGCAGTGCCTTCAGGTAATCGAAGGCTTCCTTTTCGCCCATCATCTGCACCATGGTAGCCAGCATGGTGTAAGAAGTGCCCGATGAGTTGGGGTTGGCCACCTGAACTTTGCCTTTGTAAATGGGTTTGATCAGGTCTTTCCAGCATGCTGGCACCGGCAGGTTCTGTTTTTTGAGCAGTTCCTCGTTGTAACCATACCCGAGCGCCCCCGAATAAATACCCACAGTGCGCACCTTGGAGGCTACCGCCTGGCGATTGGCCCAGTCGTGCAGTTGGGTCCGGGACTCTGACACATAGGCCTGGGTCAGGCCCTCTTCAGCGGCCTGCAGATGCGGGTCACCGGTTCCGCCCCACCAGATGTCGCCTTTGGGGTTGGCCGACTCGGCCTTGACCTGGGCGTAGATTTCGCCCGAGCTCTTACGCGTCATGTCGACGCCAATGCCCGTCTTCTTTTCGAATTCAGATTTGGCCTGCTGGCACCAAGCTTCGTCGGCGCCGCAATAAACCGTCAATTTACCTTGCGCCTGGGCGGGTACCGCCAAAAGCCCGAACGTCAGTGCCAACAGGCTCGATAAATGAGAAGTGCGCATTAAATAACTCCTATAAGTGCATGCAATTGGCAAAGTACAAGCCAGCCAGCTAATCTATATCACGATCAGCATTGGGTCAATAGTGGTCAATCCGTACAAACCAGACCGGCGGGCGGCCAAAGGTGACCTAGCTACCTGACAGAGGCCCTAATTGGCCATCAGCGCGAGCAGGGCTGGGTACAGTTCCGGGGCACAGGCCACCAGCAAACCACCGTTGCAGATGCCCTCCGGCGTGAAAAAATCGTTGGCCCGCCCGCCCGCTTCGGTCACCAGCAGTATGCCGGCAGCGCAGTCCCAGGCGTTGATGTGCAACTCGGCGTAGCCATCGACCCGGCCTGCTGCCACATCAGCGAGCCCCAGTGCGCCCGAGCCGCGGCGGGTGAAGGCGCATCCGGCGGCCAACAGCGCAGCTGCCTTGCCCAGATAATCGGCCGGTTGGCTGCGGGGGGACCACCCCAGCTCCACCGTGGCGCCCTTGAGCGCGATGGTGCTGCGGACCTGCATCGGCCGACCGTTAAGCCACGCGCCCGCCCCCAAGCCGGTGCTGTAAAGTCGGTTCATGTGCGGGTCAAAGAGCACGCCCAGCACCGGCTTGCCGCCCTCTAGGTAGCCGATCGAGATGCACCAGCGTGGCACGTCAGTGGCGTAGTTGGCAGTGCCGTCAATCGGGTCGACCAGCCAAAAATTGCCTGCGGCCCCGACAGCGTCCTGACCGCCCATTTCTTCACCCACAACCAGATCGCCCGCAAAGGCCTGTGCCACCTCGGCCCGAATCAGCTGCTCAACTGCCAGGTCAGCCTGGGTCAGCACATCGTGCGCGCCTTTGGCACTAACCTGCAACTGGGCAGCTTCCTTGACGGCCAGTTCGCCACATTGGCGCGCCAGTTGGATGGCAAAGTCCAGCCGGGCGGCCAGGTGAGCGGGTAACAGGGATGTTGTCATGGGATATGTGGGACAAAGGCGGGTGTGGCGTCAGAGTTTGAGCGTGGCCGGCAGGTACTTGGCCATCAAGTCCTCGTAATAAGGCTTGAGCTCGGCCATTACCGGCGGGCTCGGGTTCTTCGAATACAGGTCGTAGGTATTGAACTTCTGCACCCAGGCTAGGTTGGCGTCGTCGCGGGCATCGGTCAGGTGCCGGTACTGCCCCTCTTTGTGCCAAGCGTAGAACGAGTGGTAACGGATCATGTACTGCGCCGGCTCGGGCAAATAGTCTTTGAGCAGGTGGTACAGGTATTCGTCGTGGCCCCAGGACATGTGTACCTTGTCGAGCCCGCAGTTGGCACTGTAAATACCCAGCTCGCTGTCGTATCGGCTGTCCCGGCTGTCCGGGTTTGCGGCAAAGAACTCGGAATAAACAATCCGCAGCGAATGCCGGCAGCCAACCGGAAAGGTGTCACCCACCACGGCCCATTGCGGCTCGCCAAACAGGCACAGCACTTTGCCCAGGTCGTGCACAAAGCCGGTCAGCACAAACCAGTCGGGGTGGCCGTCAGCGCGAATAGCTTCTGCGGTTTGCAGCAGGTGGCTGATCTGCGGCAGGTTGATGTCCGGGTCCGACTCGTCGACCAGCGTGTTCAGGTAATCCAGTCCCTCCCAGGGTGTCATTTGCCGTTGCTGGAATTGCAGCCACTTGTCTTTTTTGCCCAGCACAAAGTCCAGGGTTTGGTAGGTGTGGTTGTTGCGGTAGAACTCGCGCACCCGCTCAATGCCGGGCTGGGTGTAGTCACGGTAGGCAGCGCGACTGGGCTCATCAGCAAGGCTTTGGGGGGTGGCCAGGGTGTTTGGCATGGGCGTCCTCTAGGGCGTCGGGGGCAGCAGCGGCCATCGCTAGTGCTCGGCCACACATATTAACCGTGCCTGGCTCGCCATTCTGCGAAAATCCTCCGGCCCGGCCCGAACACCCTGTTCGGTTGCCAGGCTTCCAAGTGAGCGCCCATGTCCGATATCCTGACCCAGATCGTTGCCGTCAAACACGAAGAAGTGGCTGCCGCTCGCAGTCGTAAACCGCTCGCCGAGGTCCGCGCCGATGCCGAATCTCGCGTCCTGACGCGGGATTTCCTGGGCGCCATGCGGGCCCGAATTGCCGCCGGGCGACCGGCGGTGATCGCCGAAATCAAAAAGGCCAGCCCATCCAAGGGGGTGTTGCGGGCTGATTTTGAGCCGGCTGATATTGCCCAGACCTATGCCGAGCACGGTGCAGCCTGCCTGTCGGTGCTGACCGACCAGCAGTTTTTCCAGGGAAAGGTTGATTACTTGAAGCAGGCGCGCGCGTCATGCCATTTGCCGGTCCTCAGAAAAGATTTTGTGGTTGACGCCTACCAGGTCTATGAGTCGCGTGTGATGGGGGCCGACGCTGTGCTGCTGATCGCTGCCTGTCTCGACGATGCCCAATTGCGTGATTTCGAAGCCATCGCCCTCAGCCTGGACATGGCTGTGCTGGTGGAAGTGCACGACGATGCTGAGTTGGTGCGGGCCCTGAGGCTTAAGACATCGCTGATCGGCGTCAACAACCGCAACCTCAAGACCTTTGAAGTGTCGATACAGACCACACTCGACCTGCTGCGCGAGGTGCCGGCAGACCGTTTGCTGGTCACCGAAAGTGGCATTGCCACGCGAGACGATGTGCTGCGCCTGGGCGCAGCCGGCGTCAACGCCTACTTGGTCGGCGAGGCGTTCATGCGTGCCCCAGACCCCGGCCAAGCCCTGGCCGCATTGTTTGCGCCCGCCTGAGTCTCAACGCCAATCGTCCGTGTTGACCGCCTGGCCGCCAGACACCTCGTCGGTGGCGCCGGACTGGCGCTCGCTGGTGGATCAATTCCTGGCCAGCAGCACAGGCTTGAATCTGGGCCGGTTCCTGTCGGAACGCCTGGCCAGCGGTGCCGTCGTGTATCCGCCTCAGCCATTTCGGGCTCTCACCCTGACGCCGTTGCAAACTGTCAAGGTGGTTATCTTGGGGCAAGACCCTTACCACGGACCTGGGCAGGCTGAGGGCTTGGCTTTTTCTGTGCCTTCGGGTGTTCGCCCGCCGCCCTCGCTGCGCAATATCTTTAAGGAAATCGCAAGGGATCCGGGATTGGTCGTCGCCGCCTCGGCCGCGCCGATGCCGGACGCTTCGCTCGTCCGATGGGCCCGCCAAGGCGTGCTGCTGCTGAACACCTGTCTGACGGTAGAGGCAGACGCGCCGGCCAGCCATGCCAAGCGGGGTTGGGAAGTCCTGACTGACGCTATCGTTAAAAGGCTCGCAGCGCAGCAGTCTCCCGTGGTGTTCATGTTGTGGGGCGCGCATGCCCAGGCGAAACGCCCGCTGATTGGTAGTAGCCCCAATGCCGCGCAGCATCTGGTGCTGACCGCCAATCACCCGTCGCCGCTATCGGCTTTGCGGCCGCCTGTTCCTTTCATTGGGTGCGGCCATTTTGGCAAGGTCAATGCCTTCTTCCAACAACGTGGACAGGCGCCGGTCCGCTGGCAGGTTGAGGGCGGTTGAGGCTTGCGTCGAGCTCAGGGTTTCATGGCATAATTCGCGGTTCACCGAGGAGAGGTGGCCGAGTGGTTAATGGCAGCAGACTGTAAATCTGCCCTCTTACGAGTACGCTGGTTCGAATCCAGCCCTCTCCACCAGTGAAAATGGACGAGTGAGTTGTGGGGCGAGCTGTGCGGCGAGTTGTGCGGCGTTTTTGGGGTTGACAGTTTCAACTTCGATGCGGGAGTAGTTCAATGGTAGAACCCTAGCCTTCCAAGCTAATGACGCGGGTTCGATTCCCGTCTCCCGCTCCAGCCTTGCAGAGTGATTGAGAAAGTTTTGGGTTTAACGGTGCCCGGCGTCGTTGAACAAGGCCCATTTGGCTCAGTGGCAGAGCACTCCCTTGGTAAGGGAGAGGTCGCGGGTCCGATTCCCGCAATGGGCACCAGTTTGGGGCGCGTTGACAGTCCTTTTGTGACTGTCAGGCGCTGAATATTTTTTGCATTGACGGTCAAGTCACTTTTCGGAGAACTGAAAAATGGGAAAAGAAAAATTCGCACGTACCAAGCCCCACGTCAACGTGGGCACGATCGGGCACGTTGACCACGGCAAGACCACCTTGACCGCGGCCATCACCACGGTGCTGGCGGCCAAGTATGGCGGCCAGGCCAAGG
>CAXNFT010000133.1:0-6867 GCA_964201255.1 Rhodoferax sp. | reverse complement strand
TGGCCACCGTGCATGTGGCGGCGCTTTGGGTCGCCGGCGGTGCGCTGGTGGCCAAGGAACTGCTGTTTCGCTACATGCTGCGCGCGGCCAAGCGCATCAAGTCGAGCATGTTGGTGGCCAACGCCTGGCACGCCCGCTCAGACGCCGCGTCATCGCTGGTGGTCGGCATCGGCATCATCGGCAACTTGGCCGGCTACCCGATCCTGGACCCGATTGCAGCCTTGATCGTGGGCTTTATGGTGGGCAAAATGGGTTGGGACTTTGGCTGGGATGCGCTGCATGACCTGATGGACCGGGCGGTTGACGAGCAGGAGGTGGCCGCCATTCGGCAAACCCTGGTCGAAACGCCGGGCGTGAGTGCCGTGCACGATGTGCGCACCCGCAAAATGGGCGACATGATTCTGGTGGACGCCCACCTGGAGGTGGATGCCACGATCTCGGTCGAAGCCGGCCACGACATCGCGGTGTCTGCAAGGAACCGGGTCCTGCAGCGGCATCGGGTGCTGAACCTCATGACGCATATCGACCCCTGGCGCCGCCCCGACCTGGACCACCCGGGCTCAGTACAGGCCGCGCACACTCGCCTGGAGGCGGGCTAGCCCCAAAAGCACATCGGTCAGTGGCGTGGCCACGCCGGTCAGCTGGCCGAGCTCTTGCACCACGGTCACCAGCGCATCAAGCTCAACAGGTTTGCGGGCCTCCAAGTCCTGCAGCATCGAGGTCTTGAAGGCGCCGAGCTTGCGCGTCACCGCGTGGCGGTCCTCGGGCTGTTGGCTGATTGGGATTCCGATGCGCGCACCAATTTCGCGCGCCTCCAGCATCACCCCCGAGACAAAGCCGCGCACCAGCGGGTCGTCCAGAATCAGGTCGGTGGTGGCGCCGGTCAGGGCACTGATCGGGTTGACCGTCATATTGCCCCACAGCTTGTACCAGACGTCTCGCTGAATCTGCGGCGACACGGTGGTGTGAAAACCGGCCACCGACAGCATGGCGGCCAACGCTTTGACCCGGGCCGACTCGCCGCCGGCCGGCTCGCCGACGATCAGCCCCTGCCCAAAATGGTGCCGCACCACACCGGGCGCATCGCTGGAACAGCTGGCATGCACCACGCAGCCCAACACCCGCGCTGGGGCAATAGCGGCGGCCAGTTCGCCATGGGGGTCCACCGCCTGCAGCCGGGTACCAGCCAGCTTGCCACCAAAACCCTGAAAAAACCACCAGGGCACACCATTCATGGCGGTCAGCACCACCGTGTCGGGCCCCAGCAGCGGGCCAATGCTTCGCGCGATTTCCGGCAAAGCGGGAGCCTTGACCGCCACCACCACCAAATCCTGCACCCCCAGGGTCGCCGCATCAGACGTAGCCGGCAACTGGTAACGCTGCTCGGCGTCGCCTGAACGCAGACGCAGCCCGTTCTTCTGCAGTGCATCCAGTGTGGCGCCACGGGCCAGCAGGCTGACCCCTACCCCCTGGGCAGCCAGCCGCGCGCCCAGCCAACCACCAATGGCACCCGCCCCGACGATGGTCACTGATTCAAAAATATTTTGGGTCATTTAGGCCCCCAGGCCACGTCGTTACTGGGTTTTATGCTACTAATTAAATAGCACTCAGGCAGCGCAGCCTGCCTGGTCAGGTGGCCAGGCAGGCGCGCGCTCAGGCCTCAGGCCGCCAGGGCCACCGGCTCGGTCAGGCCGATGAGGTCGAGGGCTGCGGCGAGTTGGTCCACGCTGCGTTCCACGTTATGGAGTTTTTCCAGGCCGAAGAGGCCGACCCGGAAGGTCATGAAGTCGGCCGGCTCATCACACTGCAGTGGCACCCCGGCCGCTGTCTGCAGACCCAGCGCCAAAAACTTCTTGCTGTTTTGGATGTCGGCATCACGCGTGTAGCTGACCACCACGCCCGGGGCCTTGAAACCGTCCGCCGCGACGCTGACGATGCCACGGCTCTCAAACAAAGCCCGCACCTGCTCGCCCAGTTCGCGCTGCTCGGCGCAGACCCGATCAAACCCGTAGGCGCGGGTTTCTTGCATCACTTCGCGCAGGCGCACCAGGGCGTCGGTCGGCATGGTGGTGTGGTAGGTGTGACCACCTTTTTCGTAAGTTTCCATGACCTGCAGCCATTTTTTCAGGTCACAGGCAAAGCTGGTGCTGCTGGTGCCATCGATGGCAGCGCGCGCGCGCTCACTGAGCATCACCATGGCGCAGCAGGGTGAGCCGCTCCAGCCCTTTTGCGGTGCGCTGACCAGCACGTCGACACCCGTGGCAACCATGTCCACCCAGATGGCGCCCGAGGCAATGCAATCGAGCACCATCAGCCCGCCCACCTCATGCACGGCATCGGACACGGTTTTCAGGTAGTCGTCGGGCAAGATCATGCCAGCCGAGGTTTCCACGTGGGGCGCAAACACCACGTCGGGGCGCTGAGTGCGAATGGTGTTGACCACCTCGTCCACTGGGCAGGGAATCCAGGCCGACTGGCTGTCGGTACCAACCCGGCGCGCTTTGAGCACGGTGGATGAGGCGGGGATGTGGCCCATGTCAAAAATCTGGGTCCAGCGGTAACTGAACCAACCGTTGCGAATCACCAGCGCCTTTTTGCCTGTGGCGAACTGGCGAGCCACAGCCTCCATGCCAAAGGTGCCGCTGCCAGGCACCAACACCGCCGACTTGGCGTGGTATACCTCTTTGAGCATGCTCGAAATGTCGGTCATCACGCCCTGAAAGCGCTGCGACATATGGTTCAGGGCACGGTCGGTGTACACCACCGAAAACTCAAGCAGGCCATCAGGATCAATGTTGGGCAACAGGCTAGGCATAAGACGCTCCGTGTGAGGTGGGGCAGTTACAAAGTCTTTCAGCTTAGCATGATTGGGCAAAAATGGCATCCTGAAGTTGATCAGGCTCAAAGCAGGCATGGTCGGCAGGTGAGTCCGGTATGCTTTGGGCCATGCCGCGCACCACCCTACATCAGACCCAGCCGGCTGTTACCAAGCCAGGCAGCGCGTGAGCAGCCCCGCGCCCACTGGCCGGCTGGTGATCGATGCGGTCACCCTGCCGAGCGGCGCCCTGCTGGGCATGAGCCATTGCCCCGGGCGGAGTGGCGTGGATGGTGGTGGCCGGCAATGGGCGAGGGTACTTGACGCCGATTTGCAGACCATCCAGGCCTGGAGCGCCAGCACAGTGCTGAGCCTAGTTGAGCCGCATGAATTTGCCCGCCTGGGCGTACCGGATTTTGCCCAGGCCATTGCGCGCACGCCCTTGCAATGGATACAAGTGCCCATCACCGACATGGCCACGCCAGGCGCCGCAACCTTGGCGGCCTGGCGCACGCAGGGGCCAGCGCTTTTACAAGCCTTAAACGAGGGCCAACGGGTGCTGGTGCACTGCGCCGCCGGCCTGGGCCGCACCGGCATGCTGGTGGCCAAGCTGCTGGTGCTGAATGGTGTCCGCGCCGATGAAGCCATTGCCCAGGTACGCCGCGCCCGACCGGGCACGATAGAGACCGAGGCCCAGGCCGACTGGGTGCGCCACGGCGAGTTGGCCGCCTTTGATCGGAGTTAGCAGACAAACGGATTCAAGACCGCCACACCACAGCCATCAAAGTCGCGCACATTGCGCGTGACGATGGTCAGGGCGTGAATTTGAGCGGTAGCGGCAATCAGCATGTCGGCTTGGGATCGCGTCTGACCCCGCAGCTGCAGTTGTCCGCGCAATGCACCGGCACAGCGAGCCACGTCGGTCGTGACGGCCAAGACCTCGTGCCGCTGTACAAAAGCCTCAAACCAGGCCAACAGCCGTTCGGTTGGATGCCAACTCAAACCGTACATGATTTCATCCACGGTCACCACCGAGATGGTAAGGCGTGGGTTGACCCGCTCTTGCCGCTGGAGCCAGGCCAACACGCCAGCATCGGGCTGGGGGCGCATCAATTCACTCAAAACATTGGTGTCCACCAGCTGCACGGCGGGCTTTCAGGGGTTGGCTGGGGGCTTGGGCAGTTGCTCTGATTCCAGCATCTGCAAAAAGGCATTCGGGCGTTGGACATCCGCGCGCGCGGGGATCTGCAGGGCCTCGACACCCGCTTGCTGTAAGGCCAGCCTAAATTCTGCAAACTGCGCCGCCAAGGTCGGCTCGTATTGCCCTGCGCGCCACTGGCGAAAGGCCTCGAAATCGTCCGCATTGATCAACACGGCGACCGGCTTGTCCCGGTTGTAAATGGCCTGCGGCTCCTGAGCCGACAGTCGCACGACTTCCGAGAACTGCTGTTTGGCTTGGGCGATGTTCCAGGTCATGATATGTCCAACATAAATGGTCAAGATGGACATGTTATCGATTTAATATGGAAATTGCAACATACTCATCCACATACTCATCCCCATTGGCGGACATATCGCAGCGTGCAAATCGCCGATGTAATCTGTAATTACATACAGTATCATGCGCCCATGGCCAAAGAAAAAACAGTTTATGTGTGCAGTGACTGCGGCGGCAACAGCCCCAAGTGGCTGGGCAAGTGCCCGGCCTGCAACGCCTGGAATACCCTGATCGAGTCGGTGGCCGACAACCCGTCGGTCGTCAAGAACCGCTTTGCCGCGTTGGCCAAAACCGCCGAGATCGCCACCCTGGGTGAGATCGACGCGGTGGACATGGCACGCACCCCCACCGGCCATGAAGAACTGGACCGGGTGCTGGGCGGCGGCATGGTCGAGGGCGGTGTGGTGCTGATTGGCGGCGACCCCGGCATCGGCAAATCCACCCTGCTGCTGCAGGCGCTTGACTCACTGCAGCGCAGTGGCCAGCACACGCTTTATGTGACCGGCGAGGAAAGTGGCGCACAGGTGGCGCTGCGGGCGCGCCGGCTTGGGCTGGATGGCTCGAAGGTGAAGGTGCTGGCCGAGATTCAGCTTGAAAAAATCCTGGCTACGCTGGAGAGCACGCGGCCCGACATCGCGGTGATCGACTCGATCCAGACCGTGTACTCCGACCAACTGAGCTCCGCCCCTGGCTCAGTGGCCCAGGTGCGTGAATGCGCCGCCCACCTGACGCGCGCAGCCAAAGCCAGCGGCGTGAGCATCGTGCTGGTTGGGCATGTCACCAAGGAAGGCGCGCTGGCCGGGCCCCGCGTGCTGGAGCACATGGTCGACACGGTGCTGTACTTTGAAGGCGACACCCACAGCAGCTTTCGGCTGGTGCGGGCCATCAAGAACCGCTTTGGCGCGGTCAATGAAATCGGTGTGTTTGCCATGACCGAGAAGGGCCTCAAGGGGGTATCTAACCCGAGCGCCATTTTTTTGAGCCAGCATGCCGAGCCGGTGCCAGGCAGCTGTGTGATGGTGACGCTCGAAGGCACGCGCCCGCTGCTGGTCGAGATTCAAGCCCTGGTCGACAGCGGCGGGCCGTCGCCGCGCCGGCTGTCGGTGGGGCTGGACCGGGACCGGCTGGCCATGCTGCTGGCGGTGCTGCACCGCCATGCCGGCGTGGCCTGCATGGACCAGGACGTGTTTGTGAACGCCGTGGGCGGAGTTCGCATCAGCGAGCCCGCGGCTGACCTGGCGGTGCTGCTGGCCATCACCTCGAGCCTGCGCGGCAAACCGCTGCCCAAGGGCTTTTTCGCCTTTGGCGAGGTGGGTTTGGCGGGCGAGGTGCGACCGGCGCCACGCGGCCAAGAGCGCCTGCGCGAGGCGGCCAAGTTGGGCTTCAGCGTGGCGCTGGTGCCCAAAGCCAATGCGCCCAAAAAAGCCATCGAAGGCCTGACCATCCACGCCGTGGAGCGGGTCGAGCAGGCGATGGAGATGGTGCGCTCGCTGGGTTGAGGCTTGGTGCCGAACAGCGCTGCTGCGGCCCTTCATGTCTGCCAAAATCGGGCCATGCAATTGCAAAAATACCTGGTCCCGCTGGCCAGTGCGGTGGGCCTGGTGGCCGCCTACCAGGCCTACGGCTGGGCTGGGGTGGCGATAGCCGGGGGTGCCCTGGTGATGTGGCTGCTGCTGCACTTCACCCGCATGATGACCGTGCTGCAGCGGGCCGCCAAGCGGCCGGTGGGCTTTGTCGACAGTGCTGTGATGCTCAATGCCAAGCTGCGCCCGGGCGTGACGCTGCTGCACATCGTGGCCATGACCCGCTCACTGGGCGAATTGCGCAGCGAAAAAGATGTCCAGCCCGAGACCTACCGCTGGACCGACGGCACGCAGTCCCATGTCACCTGCCAGCTTGCCGGCGGTCGGCTCCAGTCATGGGCACTGGAGCGGCCTGCGCCGGCCCCTTAAAATCCGACTCTTCCTCAACCCAACGCCCCTCAAAGGACCCCCATGAGCCCCCAACCCCCCTCCATGTCTGACCGCGACGGCAAAATCTGGATGGACGGCCAGATGGTGGAATGGCGTGACGCCAAGATCCACGTGCTGACCCACACCTTGCACTACGGCTGCGGGGCCTTTGAGGGCGTACGCGCCTATGACACGGTCGATGGCACGGCGATTTTCAGGCTCGCAGAGCACACCGAGCGCCTGTTCAACAGCGCCAAGATTCTGCGCATGAAGCTGCCCTTTAGCAAAGAAGAGGTGATGGAGGCGCAAAAAGCCGTGGTGCGCGAAAACAAACTGGCCTCCTGCTACTTGCGTCCGCTGACCTGGATCGGCGACAAAAAACTCGGCGTCAGCCCCAAGGGCAACACCATCCACCTGATGGTCGCGGCCTGGGCCTGGGGCGCCTACCTGGGTGAAGAGGGCCTCCAGCGCGGCATCCGCGTCAAGATTTCCAGCTACGCCCGCCACCATGTCAACATCACCATGACCCAGGCCAAGGCGGTGAGCAACTACACCAACTCGATTTTGGCCAACATGGAAGCCACCGACGAAGGCTACGACGA
>CAXNFT010000132.1:0-6884 GCA_964201255.1 Rhodoferax sp. | reverse complement strand
TCCCAGCCTAGAGACATGGGCCAAGGCTGCGGCCAAAACGGCGCCGGGCGGCAAGCTCGAGGCGCTGAACTGGCTCACCCCGGACGGCATCACGGTCAAGCCGCTTTACACCGCGGCAGATACGGCCGATCTGCCCTACACCGATACCTTGCCCGGTTTCGAGCCCTATTTGCGCGGACCGCAGGCCAGTATGTACGCGGTGAGGCCCTGGACGATCCGCCAGTACGCCGGCTTTTCCACCGCCGAGGAATCCAATGCGTTCTACCGCAAGGCTTTGGCCGGCGGCGGGCAGGGCGTCAGCGTGGCCTTTGACTTGGCCACGCACCGCGGTTACGACAGCGACCACCCGCGCGTGACGGGTGACGTTGGCAAGGCCGGGGTGGCGATCGACTCGGTCGAGGACATGAAGATCCTGTTCGACCAGATTCCGCTCGACAAGGTGAGTGTCTCCATGACCATGAACGGCGCGGTGCTGCCGGTGCTGGCGGGCTACGTGGTGGCGGCGGAAGAGCAGGGCGTGGCGCAAGACCAGCTGTCGGGGACGATCCAGAACGACATCCTGAAAGAGTTCATGGTGCGCAACACCTACATCTACCCGCCCGCCCCTTCGATGCGCATCATTGGCGACATCATCGGCTACACCGCGCGGAACATGCCGAAGTTCAACTCGATTTCGATCTCGGGTTACCACATGCAAGAAGCCGGAGCCAACCAAGCATTGGAACTGGCCTTCACGCTGGCCGACGGGAAGGAGTACGTCAAGACGGCGATCGCCTCGGGATTGGATGTGGACGAGTTTGCCGGGCGCCTGTCGTTTTTCTGGGCGATCGGCATGAATTTCTACCTGGAAGTGGCCAAGATGCGGGCGGCGCGGCTGCTTTGGTACCGCATCATGAAAGGCTTTGACGCCAAGTCGCCCAAGAGCCTGATGCTGCGCACGCACTGCCAGACCAGTGGCTGGAGCTTGACCGAGCAGGACCCGTACAACAACGTGGTGCGCACCACCATCGAGGCCATGGCCGCGGTGTTTGGCGGCACCCAGAGCCTGCACACCAACAGCTTTGACGAGGCGATTGCGCTGCCGACCGAGTTTTCTGCAAGGATCGCCCGCAACACCCAGCTCATCATCCAGGAAGAAACCCACATCACCAACGTGATCGACCCTTGGGCTGGCAGCTACATGATGGAAAAACTGACCCAGGACATGGCTGATGCCGCCTGGGCGATCATTGAAGAGGTGGAGGCCATGGGTGGCATGACCCGTGCCGTGGACAGCGGCTGGGCCAAGCTGAAAATAGAGGCTGCCGCAGCAGAAAAGCAGGCGCGCATCGACTCGGGCCGCGATGTGATCGTGGGTGTGAACAAGTACAAGCTCACAACCGAAGATGCCATTGAGGCCCGCGACATCGACAACGTGGCAGTGCGGGAGGGGCAGATTACCCGGCTCAAAATTATCAAGCAAAATCGCGACCCAGCCCTTGTCGCAGCTGCATTGTCTGCTATTACTTCTGCAGCAAATGACGGCACTGGCAACCTGCTGGACCTGTCGATCAAGGCCATTCGATTGCGCGCCACGGTGGGCGAAGTCAGCGATGCGCTGGAGAGTGCCTTTGGTCGCCACCGTGCGGACACGAACAAGGTGTCCGGCGTCTATGCCGCCGCCTATGACAGCGACAGTACGCATGGCGACACCATGGCCTTCTGGAACGCGCTCAAGGTGGACATTGCTGAGTTTGCCCAGACGCAAGGCCGCCGGCCCCGCGTGATGATCAGCAAGCTGGGGCAGGACGGCCACGACCGCGGCGCCAAGGTGGTGGCTACTGCTTTTGCCGATCTGGGCTTTGATGTGGACATGGGCCCACTCTTTCAGACCCCGGAGGAGTGTGCTCGCCAGGCGATCGAGAACGACGTGCATGCCGTGGGCGTGTCTACGCTGGCGGCTGGCCACAAAACCCTGGTGCCGGCCATCATTACCGAGCTAAAAAAACAGGGCGCGGACGACATCATTGTGTTTGTGGGCGGCGTGGTGCCGCGCCAGGACTACGACTTTTTGTACGCGGCAGGGGTCAAGGGCATTTACGGTCCGGGCACACCGATTCCGGTCAGCGCTCAGGATGTGCTGGCGCAGATCCGCAAGGCGCTTACAGCCTGATTTGACGTCGTTATACTGTAATACCGTATTCATCTAGGTCTGATTTATGGCTGTCTCTGTTCGCATGGACCCCTTGCTTGAAAAGCAGTTGGCGCAAGCGGCTCTGCGCCAGGGCGTGACCAAATCCCAATTCATCATCAACGCGGTAGAACGCGCACTGGGCCGGAAAAACCCTTACGAGCTCATGATGGCGCTCAAGGCTGAAGAGGAGCAGAAAGCCTATGGCCCGGATGCCGAACCGGCAGACCGCGCGACCGCTCAGGCTTTTGAGGGCTACGAAGAGCCCTATGACACTGTCCGCTCGCGGGCGCAGCTGCTGGACAAACTTAAGGCCAAGCACGGTGTCAGCGGCGATCGTTGATGCCAGTGCCATGGTGGCACTGTTCGGGCGCGACCAGCCGGGTCAGCCGCATTACCAGCAGTTGTTCGGTATTGCAGCGGCTCAACAATGGTCCTTGACCTCGACATGGCCCTGCATCACCGAGGCCAGTCACCTACTGGGTGTGCCGCAGCGTTATGCCTTTTTGCGTTGGGTAGCGGCAGACGCACTGACGATTTTCCCCTTTGGCCAAGACATGCTCGATGGCATGGTGGAGACGATGCGCCGCTACACCGAGTCACCCCGAACCGACATGGATTTGGCCGATGCCTCCCTGTTGTGGTTGGCGGCTGACACGGGTGTGAACCGCATCATGACCCTAGACGTGCGCGATTTTTCCCGTTATCGCCTCCCCGATGGCCGGGCGTTTGACATCCTCTGAATCGCGAGCAATGATGGCGCAGACCCTGCTCGACGATATGCTTGGTGGCAATCCAGCCCAGAAGCGCCGCGCCATCGCCAAGGCCATCACCCTGTTGGAGTCGACCCGCGGGGACCATCGTTCGCAGGCCGACGCGTTGCTGACGGCACTGTTGCCGCACACCGGTCGCTCGTTTCGGCTGGGCCTGAGTGGCGTACCAGGCGTGGGCAAGTCCACTTTCATTGAGGTGCTGGGCCTGCACTTGATCGCGCTTGGCCACCGGGTGGCTGTGCTCACCATTGACCCGTCCAGTTCGGTGTCGGGCGGCTCGATTTTGGGCGACAAGACCCGCATGGAGCGGCTGTCGGTGCACAGCCAGGCCTATATCCGGCCCAGCCCCAGCAGCGGAACGCTGGGCGGTGTCGCCGAAAAAACCCGAGAGGCCATGCTGGTGTGTGAGGCGGCAGGCTACGACATCGTGATCGTGGAGACCGTGGGTGTGGGCCAGAGCGAGACTGCGGTGCAGGGCATGACCGACATGTTTGTGCTGATGCAGTTGCCTAATGCCGGCGACGACTTGCAGGCCATCAAAAAGGGCGTGATGGAGCTGGCTGACCTGGTGGTGATCAACAAGGCCGATCTGGATGCGGCCGCCGCCACCCGGGCCCAGGCGCAAATCACCTCCAGCCTGCGCCTGCTCGGGCTGCATGGCAAGGCACATGACCCGCACGGCACAGACCATTGGCAGCCGCAGGTGGTCCAGCTCAGTGCGCTGTAGGGCCAGGGGTTGGATGGCTTCTGGGCTGCCGTGACCCGTTTTCGGACGCTGCAGACCGCCAGCGGTGAACTGGCGCAGCGGCGTCAGCACCAGGCGCTGGCCTGGATGTGGGAGCGCATTGACGCGGGGCTGAAGCAGGCATTTCAGGCCAATCCCACGGTACAGGCCCAGTTGCCCCGCCTCACTGCCGAGGTGCAGTCGGGTCGGCTGGCCGCCTCTACTGCAGCACGAAATCTGCTTCTAGCCCTTGTCGCGCCTCAATAGTTTGCTATTTTTATAATAGCTATTCATCCCTAGTCAGCCCTAGACGACCCTAACGACAGGAACCCCCCATCATGCAAGACATTCTTGAACAACTCGAAGCCAAGCGTGGGCTTGCCCGCCTGGGCGGCGGCCAGAAGCGTATCGATGCCCAGCACAAAAAAGGCAAGCTGACCGCCCGTGAACGGCTGGAGCTGCTGCTCGATGAAGGCAGCTTTGAAGAGTGGGACAGGTTTGTCGAACACCGTTGTGTCGATTTCGGCATGCAGGACACCAAGATCCCGGGCGATGGCGTGGTGACCGGCTACGGCATGATCAATGGCAGGCTGGTCTTCGTGTTCAGCCAGGACTTCACCGTGTTCGGCGGCGCTCTTTCTGAGGCGCACGCCGAAAAAATCTGCAAGGTGATGGACCAGGCGATGAAGGTCGGTGCTCCGGTGATCGGTCTGAACGACTCGGGCGGCGCCCGCATTCAGGAGGGCGTGGCCAGCCTGGGTGGTTATGCCGATGTGTTCCAGCGCAATGTGATGGCCAGCGGGGTGGTGCCGCAGATCAGCATGATCATGGGGCCCTCAGCCGGCGGCGCGGTGTACTCCCCGGCCATGACCGACTTCATTTTCATGGTCAAAGACAGTTCCTACATGTTTGTGACCGGCCCAGAGGTGGTCAAAACCGTAACCCATGAAGAAGTGACAGCCGAGGAGCTGGGCGGCGCCATCACTCATACCACCAAGAGCGGCGTGGCCGATCTGGCGTTTGAGAACGATGTTGAAGCGCTGCTGATGCTGCGCCGCCTCTACAACTACCTGCCGCTGTCCAACCGTGAAAAGGCGCCGGTACGGCGCAGCGGCGACCCGGCTGACCGCGTGGAGTCGAGCCTTGACACGCTGGTGCCCGACAACCCGAACAAGCCCTACGACATGAAGGAGCTGATCGTCAAGACGGTGGACGACGGTGACTTCTTCGAGCTGCAGCCCGAGTACGCCAAAAATATCTTGATTGGCTTTGCCCGCATGGAGGGCCAGACCGTGGGCATCGTGGCCAACCAGCCGCTGGTGCTGGCTGGCTGCCTGGACATCAAAAGCAGCGTGAAGGCCGCGCGCTTTGTGCGTTTTTGCGATGCCTTCAACATCCCGGTGGTGACCTTTGTTGACGTACCCGGCTTCATGCCCGGCACCAGCCAGGAGTACGGCGGCATCATCAAGCATGGCGCCAAGCTGCTCTACGCCTACGCCGAGTGCACCGTACCCAAGATCACCGTCATCACCCGTAAGGCCTATGGTGGCGCCTACGATGTGATGTCCTCCAAGCACCTGCGTGGCGACGTCAACTTCGCCTGGCCCACCGCAGAGATTGCGGTCATGGGTGCCAAGGGCGCGGTGGAGATCATCTTCCGCGAGGACAAGGGCGATCCCGAGAAACTGGCCGCCAGAGAGGCTGAGTACAAAGCCCGCTTTGCCAACCCTTTCGTGGCCGGGGCGCGCGGCTTTATCGACGATGTGATCCTGCCGCATGAAACCCGCAAACGCATCTGCCGTTCGCTGGTGATGCTTCGTGACAAGAAGCTGGAGAACCCGTGGCGTAAGCATGGGAACATTCCTTTATGAGCCGGGTTTGGGGTTTCTTTGTGCGTCACCGTCTGGGTGGGCGCTTCGCAGGCTTGGGCTGCCCGGACGTTTTGCTCCGTGTCCCCCGGCCTTCGGCCTCCTCCTTGACCTGCGCAAAACGCCCAGCCAGCCCACGCCTCAGGCTGTCTCATTGCACGCCCTGACAGAGCATCCCTTCGCAGCTTGGGGCGCGGTGTATCCGTCGCAGCGAAATAAAGGGGGAGCCCGCGCAGCGGGCGGAGGACATTCGCGGAGACGGGTACGCCGTGCCCCAAGCGGGCTCAGACATGCTATAGCGATCACAAATCCAAGCCGTATTGAAAAAGAAGGAAGTATTGAATGTTCACCAAAATCCTGATTGCCAACCGCGGCGAAATCGCCTGCCGCGTTATCAAGACGGCCCGCAAGATGGGCATCCGCACGGTGGCCGTGTATTCCGACGCTGACCGCGACGCCCGCCATGTGATGCTGGCTGACGAGGCCGTGCACATTGGCCCGGCGCCTAGCCGCGAGAGTTACCTGCAGGCCGACAAAATCATCGCCGCCTGCCAGCAGACCGGCGCCCAAGCCGTGCACCCAGGTTACGGCTTCCTGAGTGAAAACGCCGAGTTTTCACGCCGGGTGGAGGAGGCAGGCATCGTCTTCATCGGCCCCAAACACCATTCGATTGCCGCCATGGGCGACAAGATCGAGTCCAAAAAGCTGGCCGGAGCGGCCGGTGTCAACTGCATTCCCGGCGTCAACCACGCCGTCGAGTCGGCCGAGCGTGCAGTTGAGATCGCCCGTGGTATCGGTTACCCGGTCATGATCAAGGCCAGTGCCGGCGGGGGTGGCAAGGGCCTGCGCGTGGCCGGGAACGACAAGGAGGCTCTGGAAGGCTTCACCAGTTGCCGCAATGAGGCGCGCAACAGTTTTGGCGATGACCGCGTGTTCATTGAAAAATTTGTCGAAGAACCGCGTCACATCGAGATCCAGCTCATTGGCGACAGCCAGGGCAACGTGCTGTACCTGAACGAGCGCGAGTGCTCGATCCAGCGACGCCATCAGAAGGTCATCGAGGAAGCGCCCAGCCCCTTCATCAGCGAGGCCACCCGAAAAGCCATGGGCGAACAGGCGGTGGCCTTGGCTAAGGCGGTCAATTACCAGAGCGCTGGCACGGTGGAGTTTGTGGTCGGCAAGGACCAGAGCTTTTACTTTCTGGAGATGAACACCCGGTTGCAGGTGGAGCACCCGGTGACTGAATGCATCACCGGGCTGGACCTGGTGGAGCTGATGATTCGGGTCGCTGCGGGCGAGGCGCTGCCCTTCACGCAGGACCAGGTCAAACGCGAGGGCTGGGCCATCGA
>CAXNFT010000131.1:0-6963 GCA_964201255.1 Rhodoferax sp. | reverse complement strand
CCGGCGCAGGTGTTTTTGGCCGGAGCCCAGATCCGCGTCTTGGCGCAGGGCCAGGGTTTCCAGGTCATCACCAACGGGTTGGCGCTGTCGCCGGGGGTGATGGGCCAGCAAGCCCGAGTCCGGATGGACAATGGCCGCATTTTGTCGGGCCTGGTGACCGACCGCGGCACGGTCAGCATGGACCTTTAGGCGGCAAAAAGATGCAAAAAAGTACTCAAGCCCATCCGAAATCGGCCGATAGAGATTGTACGAAGCCACTTCAAAGGGATTTCGGGAGAATATGATGAAAATTAGTCAACCGCTCGATAACGTTATTCTGATTAATTCGGGGGCTCAAACGCAGTCGGCAAAGCCGGAGCGGGGCGGGGTTGCGACCGCCAACGCCAATGCGGCCAAAAACACGCAGTCGGCCAGTGTGGCGGTCACGGTGTCCACCGCGGCCCGGTCTCTGGCCGCTGTCGGCCGCAGCGATACCGCAGATGTGGACATGGACAAGGTTAATGCGGTGCGGGCGGCGATCCAGCAGGGCACTTACACGGTCAACGCCGACGCCATCGCCGGTAAATTATTGTCCAACGCCCAGGAATTGCTTAAGCGCAGCCGGGCCTGAGCCGCGTCCTCCTACGCCCTCCTACGTCCTCCTCTTAGGCAAGCACCATGTCCACCTCGATTGAAAAATCATTTGCCGACGCTGAACGCCATGTTGCCGAGGTGGCCGTGGCCATCGTGTCGGGTGAGCCGCAGTCTTTGGGCATCGCTTCTGCCAGCCTGCGCCAGGCCACGCTGACGCTGTCAGACGCAGTGCAGCGGCTCAGCCCGGCCCAGCAACGCGACCCGCGGGTCAGCGCACGGGTCCGCAAAATGGCTGCCGCACTGGCCTTGCAGCGCGAGAGTTTGATCCGTCGAACCGTGTTGGTGGAGCGTGCCCTCAATACCTTGGTGCCCGCTACCCGCGACGCGGGCTATGCACAGGGCGCCGGCGCCTACGGCAGGCCGGGTCGGCAGAGCGGTGCGTTTGGCCGGCTGTCGGCCTGACACCCTGACGTACTGAGCTTCGATTTTCTCCAGGATTGGGCTGCCGCTGGCAGCCTTTTTTTTGATCAGCTCGAGAGGCTGCGAGGCTTAACAACACGCGTGTGACGCCTCAGCCCCTGCAAGCGGCCCTACCCGCCGCTCAGTGGGCGCGCATTTTGGCGCGCAAGCGGGCAATGGACTGGCTGTGCAGCTGGCAAATGCGCGACTCGGTGACGTTCATCACCAGCGCGATTTCCTTCAGGTTCATGTCCTGCTCGTAATACATGCTCATGATGAGCTGCTCGCGCTCCGGCAGCAGCTTGATGGCCGCCACCAAGGCGTCGCGCAGGCGCTGGTCGCCCAGCAGGTTCAAGGGGTCAGCGTCGCTGTCGGCCACATGGCGGTCTAGAAAGCTGTCGTCGTCGTCGCTACCGCGCCCCATGTCCTCCAGGTACACCAGCTGCGTGCCACGCACTTTGCCCAGCAGCGACTGGTAGTCGCTCAAGCTCATGCCCATTTCAGCGGCAATTTCGCTCTCCAGCGGGGTGCGACCCAGGCGGTGCTCCAGCCGGTGCAGGGCCTGCTCAATGTCTTTCTGGCTTTTGCGCGAGCCGCGCGACATCCAGTCGTTTTCTCGCAGTTCGTCCAGCATGGCGCCGCGAATGCGCTGTGTGGCAAAGGTTTCAAACTGTGTGCCCTGGCCCGCCTCATAGCGGGACAAAGCGTCTGACAAACCAATCAGGCCAACCTGGATGAGGTCATCCACCTGCACATTGGCCGGCAGTTTGGCCATCATGTGGTGCGCCAACCGCCGTACCAGTGGCTGGTACTGCCGAATCATGGCGTTGCGGTCGAGTTGGCCCTTGGCGGTATACATCAGTGCACTCCTGCCCAGTGTTTGCGCGGCAGTGCCACAGCGTTTTCAAGCAGACGCAGCGCCAATTGAAACATTTGATCGGGCCCGGACGCCGTTTGCCGGCCCACCGCTTGCGTGTGCGCGTGGTAGCCCAGAAATGTCATGGCGCAGTCCTGCAATTTTTTGGCGGCCGAGTTGCCACCCACAGCTGTGCCCGTCGCGGGGCTGTCGTCCATGATGGCGGCAATGGTCGGCTTAAGGCGGGCCTTGAGGACCATCTCCTTGAGTGCTTGGTAGGCGGTCACCGGCGACATGGCTTGCGGCGACACCGCCAGCAGGGGCTCGATGTCGCTGCCGTCGAGCAGCGGCACCATCAGACCCACACGCGCGTAAATCAACACCACACCGTAGTTCTGGAACAGCTGACTCAGCGGCTCGAGCGCACTGGCGCGGCTGCCAGCCGAGTCGCACAGCCGCTGCAGCCCGAGCCCGGCCGGCAAGACCACCCAAGAATTGGGTTCGTCCATGCCGTCAGGGCGCCAGCAGGCGTCTTCGAGCAGGTGACCCAACCCGTGGTTTTGTTCGCTCTCGGCACTGGTGCCGTCCAGCACGGCCACCGAATAACCGAGCCCAACCAAGGTCGAGCACAGCTCCCACAGCAGCGGCAGTTCGTCCTGCTGGCTGCCGTGGCTGGCCAATGCCATCACCCGTGGGGCCGTCTGCAGGGCAAACCCCTGCAGGCCGGCGCCCTGGTTGGAGAGGTATTCAAGCATTGAGTTGCCCCGGATGTACAGGCAGCGGTTGCGAATAGAAGAAGCCCAGGTCAGCCGCCTTGGGGTCAAACGCCGACTTGGCGGGCGAGCGCATGGACAGGCGTACCAGCTTGGCGGCGTCTGCCGAGTCCCAGTCTTCTGGCACCTTCTGGCCCATGGTCACACCGCGCAGCAGCAACTGGTGGCGAATAGAGGCGTCCAGCGCCGGGCCCAGCTTGGCCGCTTCGTCAATCTTGGACAGCACGGCCTGTTGCACCCCGCTGGATTTGAAAGAGGCCACCACGCTGTCAAGGGTGTCGCCGTGGCCCCCCGCGTTGAGCACCAGCAACCGGTTCACCCGAGGTAAATCCAGCACGCTGAGCATTTCGCGTTTGCGCGGGTCGCTCGGCGCCAGTCCGGTGGTGTCGATCAACACCATTTTTTTGTTGGCCAGCAGGTTCAGCAGGTCTTGCAGTGCTGCACGGTCATGTGCCAAATGCGCTACCACCCCCAGCATGCGGCCAAAGGAGCGCAATTGGTCATGGGCGCCCACGCGGTAGTTGTCTAGCGTGATCAGGCCGACACTGGCCGGGCCATGTTCACGGGCGCACAGCCCCGCCAGCTTGGCAGCCGTGGTGGTCTTGCCGACCCCGGTTGCGCCAACCAGGGCGTACACGCCGCCTTCTTCAATCAGTGGGCGGGAACGGGCGTCGGTTTTGAGGTTGCGCTCCAGCACCGCCATAACCCAGCGCAGCGATTCGGCGGCGCCCACGTCTTCCGGCATGCGCTCCAGAATGGTCCGCGCCAGCGTCGGCGAATAGCCGGCCCGGATCAGCTTGAGCATCAGGTTGGACTGGATCGGGTGTTGACGCGCCTGGCCCAGCCAGGTCAGTGTGTTGAAGCGGTCCTCGATCAGTGTTTTCATGGCATGCAACTCGTCCACCAGGCCTTCCGACAGCTTGGATGCTGGTGCGGTGGCGATGGGCGCGGGTGCTTCGGCCTTGCGCGCCGGTGTGGTCTTGATTGCCGCTGGCACGTCCGCCCGGCCGGCTTTGGCCGGGGCTGCAGCGGAGCGCACGGCTGGCGCGGGCGGACGGGGATCGGTGCTGGGCTTGGCGTTGCCGCTGCCATTGCCGTTGCCAAGGATATTGCCATTCTTTTCGGCGGCCAGGGCCTCGGCCCGGCGGCGCAGCATCCGTTCGCGCACATAGTCCTGGAATGACAGCGTGCTCATCGCCAGTTGAGCGGCATCGTCCTCCACCTGGGCCCGAAGGTCCAGGGTGCCAAGGTCAGCGTCCCTGGACAGGGGCGGTGCCTGGTCGCGCACCCGGGTGGCAAACGACTCGGACCGGTCCGACGGTGCCAGCGTGTTCTCGGCCGTGGCCAGCACCTCAACACCCGATGCAGTGCTGCGGTTTGAGAGGATCAGGGTTTCGTCGCCGAAAGCGAGCCGTGCCTTGGCCAGTGCCTCACGCGAGGTGGGGGCAGTAAAGCGTTGGATATTCATGATGTTGCGCCTCTGAGAATCGGACCGATGCGGATGGTGTGGGACTCAGGAATTTCGCTGTGTGCCAGCACCTGCAGTCGGGGTGCCACGCGCCGCACCAGGCGGGCAATGGCGCTGCGGATCGTGTCGGGAACCAGCAGGCAGGCCGGGATGCCAAGCTCTTCCTGCTTGAGGGCCACCTCAGCGGCGCTGCGCGACAGGATGTCGGCCACGCCTGGGTCTAGCGCAGGGCCGGAGGCATTGCCCAAAGCCTGCACCAGCAGCCGCTCCAGCGACGGGTCGATGGCGATGACATCGAGCTCACGCGAGGGGCCGTAGATTTGTTGCACGATGGCCGGCGAGAGCGCAATGCGCACCCGGCGTGCCAGCTCGGCCGGGTCTGCCACGCTGGCGGCGTGCTCGGCCAGTGACTCGATGATGGTGCGGATGTCACGGATATGCACCGCCTCTTCGAGCAACAGCTGAAGCACTTTCTGGAATACGGAGATCGACACCATTTTGGGGACTACTTCTTCAATCAGTTTTGGGGCCTGCTTGGCCACATGCTCTACCAGTTGTTGGGTCTCGGTCCGGCTCAATAATTTCGAGGCCTGGACTTGCATCAAGTGTGACAAATGGGTGGCCATCACAGTCTCTGAATCAACCACGGTAAAACCGGCCATTTGTGCTGCTTCCTTTTGCCGATCGTCGATCCAGTGCGCCGGCAGGCCAAAGGCCGGGTCGGTGGTGGCGGTGCCGATCAGCGGCGTCGTGATGCCACCGGGGTTGATGGCCAGGTGCATGCCGGGGAAGGCCTCTCCCTCGCCCACAATCACGCCGCGCAGGGTGATGCGGTAACCACTGGGCTTGAGTTCCAGGTTGTCACGCACGTGCACAGCGGGCGGCAGGAATCCCACCTCTTGGGCAAACTTGCGACGTACCCCTTTGATGCGGGTCAGCAGGTCGCCCTGACGGTTCTTGTCCACCAGGGCGATCAGGCGGTAGCCCAGCTCCAGCCCCAGCTGGTCGACCGGTTGCAGGTCGTCCCAGGTGGCCTCGCCGTCGGGCGACACGGCGGCTGCAGCGTTGGCCTCAGCAATGGCCGGGTCAGGCGGGGGCGGCTTGTGCGCAATCACCCAGGCGCCGTAGCCCAACACCAGCGAGATCCCCAGAAACACCACATGCGGCATGCCAGGAATCAGGCCCAGAATGCCCATGATGGTGGCGGTAATGCCCAGCACCTTGGGCGAGATCAGCATTTGCTGCACGATCTGCCGCCCAAGGTCCTCTTCCTTGCCCACGCGGGACACCACCATGGCAGCGGCCACCGAGATCAGCAGGCCCGGAATCTGTGCCACCAGGGCGTCGCCCACCGCCAGCAGGATGTAGGTGTCAGCCGCCTGGCTGGCCGTGAGACCGTGCTGCAGCACGCCAATGGCAAAACCACCAAAAATATTGATCAAGAGAATCAGAATGCCGGCCACTGCGTCGCCGCGCACAAACTTGGAGGCGCCGTCCATCGAGCCAAAAAAATCAGCTTCTTCAGACACTTCAGCGCGCCGGCGCTTGGCTTCTTTCTCGTCGATCAGGCCAGCGTTCAGGTCGGCGTCCACAGCCATTTGCTTGCCGGGCATGGCGTCCAGGGCAAAGCGGGCGGACACCTCGGCAATCCGCTCTGCACCCTTGGTGACCACGACAAAGTTGATCACCACCAAAATCGAGAACACGATCAGGCCGACCGCAAAATTGCCGCCGATCAAAAAGTGGCCAAAGGCCTCGATCACCGCGCCGGCGGCACCCGGTCCCGTGTGACCCTCCAGCAAGACCACCCGGGTGGACGCAACGTTCAGCGACAGCCGCATCAGGGTGGTGAGCAGCAGAATGGCCGGAAAGGCCGAGAAATCCAGCGGCCGCAGCATGTAGGCGGCGACCATCATCACCATCAGCGCCACTGAAATGTTCAGCGTGAAAAAGACGTCGAGCAGCCAGGTGGGCAGCGGCAGCACCATCATGGCCAGAATCGCCACGACCAACATCGGCGTGGCAGCGCCCTGGATCAGCGCGGCGTAGCGGCCAAACCACTGCTGCAATGACTTGAGTTGTGGGTTCATGGTTTGACCGTGTTAGCCACGACTTTGGACAGGGGATCGAGTTCAGCTGGCACGAAGGGTTGCGGTGGCTCCCCGGGCATAGGCCCATCGCCGCGCATGGCGGCCTTGAGCCGGTAGATGTAAGCCAACACCTGGGCCACGGCGGTGTACAGGCTGGCCGGAATGTCCTTGTCCAGCTCGGCATTGGCATACAGGGCCCGCGCCAGCATGGGCGACTGCAGCACCGGGATGGCGTGGTGCTTGGCAATATCGCGAATCTTGAAAGCCAGCAGGTCGGCGCCCTTGGACACCACCTGCGGCGCCCGCATGGTCTTGTCGTTGTAGCGGATCGCTACCGCAAAGTGGGTCGGGTTCATCAGCACGAAGTCAGCCTTGGGCACGGCGGAAATACTGTTGCCCTGAGAGATTTCGCGCTGACGCTGGCGCTGCTTGCCCTTGAGCTGCGGGTTGCCGTCGGATTCCTTGTGCTCCTGCTTCACCTCCTGGTGCGACATCTTGAGCCTGGATTTGTGCAGGAACATCTGCAAAGGCACGTCCACCATGGCCACCAGCAGCACCACCAACAAAAGTATGCCCATGCCACGCGTCAGCCAGGTAGTCAGGTGTTCCAGGGCCGCCGTGGAAGGCTGCAGGACCAGCATCGCCAGCGAATGCAAGCCGCTGCTCAGATAAACCGCGCCCAGTGCGATCACCACCGCCGTGATGAACGTCATCTTCACCACCTCGGACAGCTTGTCCTTGGTG
>CAXNFT010000130.1:0-6981 GCA_964201255.1 Rhodoferax sp. | reverse complement strand
ACAGCCCGCTGCGCCCGCTCATGGCGTCGGCTGGCAGGCCCCACAGCGGCCCGATGCGTGGAAACAGCATGAACAACAGGGCCATGATCGGTGCGCCCAGCAGGGCCATGCCACCGGCGATGCGAGCCGACTGGAGCAACGGCGGCTTGTCAACGGGCAAGTGGGCATTGACCAGGGCGGTCAGCAGACCCAGCAGCGCCAGCAACATGGCTGCGGCCGTAAGCAAGGATTGGGAGTAAAAAAAGGTGGTCAGCAGGGTGAAGAAGCCAAGAAAGAAGACCACAAAGGCATCGCGTCGCGCCCGCAACTCCAGGGTCTTGAGGGTCAGCAACACCACCGTCAGGGTGACCCCGGCGTCGCGCCCCAGCACTGTGCGGTAGGTCAACAGGGTCGCCGCCAACGCCAGGCCAAGCACCAGCAGCAACCACCAACGTCGCGGCAACGGGCGACCGGTCAGCGTCAGGGCAGCACGCCACAGCAGCACGGCGGCGGCGGTCAGGCTGCACCACAGTGGCAGGTGGCTGACTTGCGGCAGTAGCACCCAGGCGATGACGGCCAGCATGAACAGCGTGTCGCGGGTGTCACGTGGCCACCGCTGCATGATTTGCAGCAGGCCTTGCAGGCGGGTTGGGCGCGCGTAGCTGGCCACGGGCATGCAGCCTTAGTAACGGGCCAGGGCTTCCAGGCAGCGACGCTTGTGCGCCTCCCCCTGGTCTGGCCCCATAGCGACGGCACCCAGCCGCAGGCCGTAGTCAAGGCCAAGGCGCTCGGCTTGCAGCACCCAGGCGCACAGGCGTGACAACTGCTGCTCCGGGTCAGCCAGGGCAGTCAGGCGCAGGTCAAGCCAGAGCACCATCGATTGGGCGCGGGCCTCGTCGCGGCTGATCAGTTCGCCGGTCTTGGCCATTTTTTTCCAGACCACCCGTTTCAAGGGGTCGCCACGGCGGTAGTCTCGCAGGCCGTCATGCTCGTCGCCACGTGGGCGCGGCGACTGAGTGGCCGCCCCATCGCGTGGCTCGCCGGCTGGCAGTGGTGGCGCCGCTACCTCAGGCGCTGGGTAGACCAGCAGCTCTGCCGCTGGCCGCCAAAGGCTCCAGACCCGAAAAATGCCCATTGGAAATCGGGTCTCGGCTGTCAGCATGGGCAGGGCTTGGAGGCCGCGCCGAACTGGCGAACAGGCCAGCTGCACGTTGGCGCTGCCCTGCGCTGGCACGTTGGTCCAGACCCACCGATCCTCGCCCCAGACCGACAGGCCGATGCCGTAGCGCCCGCTGCGCCGCGGGTTGTGCAAGTGAATCTGCAGGGTAGCTGCGCTCCCGGCGAACTGGGGCGCCGGTGGCAGCAGGTTCAGGTGCAAGCCGCGCAAGGTGCCATGGCACAGGTGCAGGCTGGCCGCAGCGCAGCCGGCCAGTAGAAATGTCAGCAGGTAACCCAGGTTGAGCTGGTAGTTGATGGCGGTGGCCAACAGCACCAACAGCGTGGCCGCCAGCATCAGGCCGGGCCGGCTGGGTAGGACATAGACCAGACGTTGCGTCAGCACTGTGCTGTCGGCGGGTGCCAGCCGCCGCAACCACCAGCGCTGCCAACGGACCCGCAGGTGGCCGCCCGGCTGCCGCCAGAAGACGGGCAGGGCAGTCGGCATCATGGCGCGAAAGGGCATGCGCTTGGGCGACTAGCGCAGCGGGGTGGCCGCGAGCATGGCACTAACCTGCTCCAAGGCGCCGCGCCCGGACTGACTGAGCG
Organism: Rhodoferax sp.; assembly: GCA_964201255.1. GTDB lineage: Bacteria > Pseudomonadota > Gammaproteobacteria > Burkholderiales > Burkholderiaceae_C > Rhodoferax. The sequence continues at coordinate 5,238 of CAXNFT010000130.1, read as the reverse complement.
GCACCAGCCGGTGCGCCACGGTTTGCGGCAGGATGGCTTGCACGTCATCAGGGGCGACGTAGTCACGCCCGCTCAGCATGGCCTGCGCGCGCGCAGTGCGCAATACGGCTATGCCGGCACGCGGGCTCAGCCCCTGCACAAACCACTGGCCGCTGCGGGTCGCGGCGATCAGGTCCTGAACATAGTCGAGAAGCGGAGCCGACACATGCACTGCCAGCACGCGCTGCTGCAGGGCCTGTAGTTCGGCGCTGTTCAACAAGCTGGGCAAGGCGTCCAACAGGGCCCGACGGTCGTGCCCTGTCAACAACTCGCGTTCGGCGTCACGGTCCGGGTAGCCCAGCGAGATGCGCATCAAAAAGCGGTCTAGTTGCGACTCGGGCAGGGCATAAGTGCCGATCTGGTCCAACGGGTTTTGCGTGGCAATCACGAAAAAGGGTTGCGGCAGCGGCCGGGTCTGGCCTTCGATCGTGACCTGCTTCTCTTCCATCGCCTCCAGCAGTGCGCTCTGCGTCTTGGGGCTGGCGCGGTTGATCTCGTCAGCCAGCAGCACCTGGGCAAAGATCGGGCCGGGGTGGAACACAAACGCTTCCTTGGCGCGCTCGTAAACCGACACCCCTGACAAGTCGGTCGGCATCAGGTCGGCTGTGAATTGCACGCGCGAAAACTGCAGCCCAAAAGTGCGTGCCAGCGCATGCGCGAGAGTGGTCTTGCCGACGCCGGGCACGTCTTCAATCAGCAGGTGTCCACCGGCGAGCAGGCAGACCACGCAGTCTTGGGTTTGGGCCGCCTTGCCGACAATGACCGTGTTAAGCTGATCGACCAATGATTTCAGCGTTCGATCAACCAGTGATTTGACTTGTGTTGCATCCATAGTGCAACCTTAACAAAAAATTTCGTACGCAGGCGAACACCGTGACAATGACCGGCTACTTTACCCACCGCGACTGCTGGAAGCATGACATGGGGCCCGGGCACCCGGAATGCCCGGAACGGCTCGACGCCATTGAGGACCGCCTGCTCATGTCAGGTCTGAACCAAGTGCTGGAGCGGCGTGAGCCGCCCCCGGCGCCCTTGGCTGACATTGAGCTCGCGCACCACCGACTGCATGTGGCGGCGCTGCGCGGCCTGAGCGACGCTTTGCGCGACGAGATCGCTGCAGGGGGCCCAACGCACGCCCAGGTTGACCCCGATACCTCGCTCAATGTCCATACCTGGGACGCCGCCCTGCGCGCCGCTGGCGCCGCGCTGGCGGCCACCGACGCGGTGCTGGCCGGGGAACTGGAAAACGCTTTTTGCGCCGTACGTCCGCCCGGGCACCATGCCTGCCGGGACCACGCCATGGGCTTTTGCTTTTTCAACAATGTGGCGGTGGCTGCCAAGTACGCGTTGCAGCGGCACGGGCTGCAACGGGTGGCGATTGTCGACTTTGACGTGCACCACGGCAATGGCACCGAGGACATCGTGGCTGGTGACGAGCGCATCCTGATGGTCAGCTTCTTTCAGCACCCGTTTTACCCAGAGGGCGGCAGCCGGTCCACTGCCGGTAACTTGGTCAACCTGCCCGTGCCGGCCTACACCCGAGGCCCGCAGGTGCGCGAACTGATTGAACAGGCCTGGATCCCTCGGCTCGAGGCGTTTGCCCCCGAGATGATTTTCATCAGTGCTGGTTTTGACGCGCATCGCGATGACGACCTGGGTCAACTCGGCCTCGTGGAGCAGGATTACGCCTGGATCACGCAACGCATCAAAGATGTGGCCCGGCGCCATGCCAAGGGCCGAATTGTGTCTTGCCTGGAGGGGGGCTATAACCTCAGCGCCCTGGGTCGAAGTGTCGAGGCCCACATCCGGGTGCTGGCCGATGTCTGAGACCCCCATCACCGACATCGAAAGCTGGTTGCAGGCCCTGGCGCGCCCAGCCGCAGTGACTGAGCTGGGCGCTTTGGCCGCCAGCGCGGTGCTGGCGGGGCTATTGGCGTGGCTGCTGGGCCGCGGCAGCATTCAGCTTGAGCGCCGCTCTATCCTGTTCGGCGAGCGCATCATTGACGGGGTGCTTTTCCCCACGCTGCTGCTGTGCCTGAGCCTGGCGGCGCGCACCATCGTCGCGCACTGGGTGCCGCTGACCGTCTTCAAGATCGCCATCCCTGTCCTGTTGTCGCTGCTGGTGATCCGGCTGGGGGTCAAGTTGCTGCAGGCCACCTTGAGGGAGACACCGCTGGTGCGAGCCCTTGAACGCAGTATTTCCTGGGTCGCCTGGATCGTCATGGTGCTGTGGGTCAGTGGTTTGCTGCCGGCGGTTTTGGAAGAGTTGGACCAGATCACCTGGATGATGGGTGACTCGCGTCTGTCGGTGCGCACCCTGATCGAGGGCAGCCTGAACGCCGGCCTGGTGCTGATCGTCGCCCTGTGGATTGCCTCGGCGATCGAGACACGGCTGTTGCGCTCGGCCACCGGCGGTGAACTGTCGCTGCGCATGGCCGTCAGCAATGCCACCCGGGCCCTGTTGTTGTTTGTCGGTCTGCTGATTGCGCTGGCGTCGGTTGGCATTGACCTCACAGCCCTGTCGGTTTTGGGCGGCGCGATCGGGGTTGGGCTGGGCTTTGGCCTGCAAAAGCTGGCCGCCAACTACATCAGTGGCTTTGTCATTTTGGCCGAACGCAGCATGCGCATTGGCGACAACGTGCGAGTGGACAATTTTGAAGGGCGCATCACCCAGATCAATGCCCGCTACGCCGTGATCCGCTCGCTCACAGGGCGTGAATCCATCGTGCCCAATGAGCTGCTGATCACCAGTCGGGTTGAGAACCTGTCCCTGGCTGATGCGCTGGTATGGCAATCCACCGTGGTCTCGGTGGCCTACGACAGTGATGTGGACCTGGTCATTCGATTGCTGGAACAGGCGGCTTTGAACCAGCAACGCGTGCTGCGTGAACCTGCGCCTGCGGTGGCCTTGTCGGCCTTTGGCACCGATGGCCTTGAATTTACCGTGGGTTACTGGATTGCCGACCCGGAAAATGGCACGCTCAACCTGCGCTCCCTGGTCAACCTGGACATCTTGCGTTTACTGCGCGAACACCGCATCGAGATCCCCTTTCCGCAAAGGGTGATTCACGCCCGGGCGACGTGAGCCGGGGCACTGTGTCTCAGGCTGGTTTCAGCGCGCCAATCCGCTGGCTTATAATTAATAGCACGGTCGTGCTATTTCTGGCTGAGTTGCCGCAATAGCCCGGCAAAGAAGGTCTGCTGGAGTGGTCGACATAGAATCTCGCGATTGACGTCAACGTCAAATAGACAACACAGCATTTACAACCCTCTGGAGTGACATCAATGAAAGTCCTGGTCGCAGTCAAGCGGGTGGTGGACTACAACGTGAAGGTTCGGGTCAAGTCGGACAACACGGGTGTGGACATCGCCAACGTCAAAATGAGCATGAACCCGTTTGACGAAATCGCCATTGAAGAGGCGGTTCGCCTGAAAGAAAAAGGCGTGGCCACCGAGGTGATCGCGGTGTCCTGCGGCGTGACTCAGTGCCAGGAAACACTGCGCACCGCGATGGCCATTGGCGCTGACCGTGCGATTCTGGTCGAAACCACGGCCGAACTGCAGCCGCTGGCAGTGGCCAAACTGCTCAAGGCCCTGATGGACAAAGAGCAGCCAGGCTTGGTGATCCTGGGCAAGCAGGCGATTGACGACGACTGCAACCAGACCGGTCAGATGCTGGCAGCGCTGGCCGACCTGCCGCAAGCGACATTCGCCAGCAAGGTCGAAGTGGTCGACGGCAAGGCTTCGGTCACCCGTGAAATAGACGGCGGACTCGAAGTACTGTCGCTCAGCCTGCCCGCCATCATCACCACCGACCTGCGCCTGAATGAGCCGCGTTATGTCACGCTGCCCAACATCATGAAGGCCAAGAAAAAGCAGATGGACATCTTCAAACCCGAAGACTTAGGCGTTGATGTGTCGCCCCGCATCAAGACGCTGAAAGTGGTGGAGCCGCCCAAGCGCAGCGCCGGCGTCAAGGTGGCCGATGTCGCCGCGCTGGTAGACAAACTCAAGAACGAAGCCAAAGTCATCTGACTACACAACGAAAGACTGATATGACATCACTCGTGATCGCTGAACACGACAACGCCTCGCTGCGCGCGGCTACCCTCAACGCCATCACCGCCGCAGTTCAATGCGGCGGTGAGGTTCATGTGCTGGTGGCCGGCCTGAATGCCGCCGCTGCCGCTGCCGCTGCAGCCCAGGTGGCTGGCGTGGCCAAGGTGCTACACGCCGAAGGCGAGGGCTTTGCCCACGGTTTGGCAGAAAACGTCGCCGCCCAGGTGCTGGCGCTGGCCGGCAACTACAGCCACATCCTGTTTGCAGCCACCGCCTTTGGCAAGAACATTGCCCCCCGCGTCGCCGCCCGGCTTGACGTCGGACAGGTGTCCGACGTGACCCGGGTCGAATCGGTCGACACTTTTGAGCGCCCCATTTACGCTGGCAACGCCATTGCCACGGTGCAAAGCCTGGACGCCATCAAGGTCATCACGGTGCGTACCACTGGCTTTGACCCGGCGGCCGCTTCGGGTGGCAGCGCGGCCATCGAAGTGCTCAGCGCGGTTGCGGCCAGCGAAAAAGCGATATTTTTGCGGTCTGAAATTGCCAAAAACGATCGCCCGGAGCTGACCTCAGCCAAGATCATCGTCTCGGGTGGCCGAGCGCTGGGCTCGAATGAGAAGTTCGCGGAGGTCATGACTCCCTTGGCCGACAAACTCGGCGCTGCCATGGGTGCCTCGCGTGCGGCGGTGGATGCCGGCTACGCCCCGAACGACTGGCAGGTCGGACAGACCGGCAAGATTGTGGCGCCCCAGCTCTACGTGGCCTGTGGCATCAGTGGCGCCATCCAACACCTGGCTGGCATGAAGGACTCCAAGGTCATTGTTGCCATCAACAAAGACGCCGAGGCACCGATCTTCTCAGTCGCTGACTACGGCTTGGAAGCTGACCTGTTTGAGGCTGTGCCGGCACTGACTGCCGCACTCTGACCGTTCCCCGATCTGAGGGGCTGCACCCACTGGAGCATTGCACATGAGTTATCGGGCCCCTTTGCAGGACATGCTGTTTAACATCCGCCACCTGGCCAATATTGAACAGATCGCGACCATTCCTGGGTTTGAAGACGCCGGCTTTGACACGGCGCAGGCGGTGCTCGAAGAGGCCGCGAAGTTCAATGAGGGCGTCCTGTCACCCCTGAAC
>CAXNFT010000129.1:0-7054 GCA_964201255.1 Rhodoferax sp. | reverse complement strand
ATGGCCGGCTTGAAGAAAATGGTCGCCACCGCACCAATGACGCCGGTGATCACAATCACCAGCACCAGCTCAACCAGTGTGAATCCGCGCTGTTTCGTCATAACGCGTAGTTGGTTCGCCAGCCGATCAACTGAAGCGATTCAGTCCCTTTGGTGACAGTGACCGTGATCTTTTTGGCCTGCGTGACTGCTACGGCACCAAAAGTTGCCAGATCATCCGTCACGCTCACTTGAAGCCGATAAGCTGCCAGACTGGGGATGGCATTGCCGTCGGCGTCACAAATGCCAGTGAAATCATGGCCGTTGTAGTCGCTAACGTCGTTGAATAGGACCCGTACGCAGCCAGCAGGTACGGTGTTGGCCGCCGGGGCGTACGGTTTGAGGACAATTTCTTCCATTATTTGCTCAGCAATGGACAGCATATTTTTGCGGATCAGTGGGTCGGCGCTGCTTTTGACGGTAGTCGAAAAGACCGTCAGTACGCCTGCTACCCCTGCCGATAAGATCACGATGGCAATGATCAGCTCTATCAGGGTAAAGCCACGCTCAGTTGACATAACCTGTGTCGCCATAAATGGTGATTGAGCGCGCGTCGGAGATAGCGAGTACCGGGGTGACGATGGTGGTGCCCGCTGCATCCGACTTGACGTTGCCAGAGGGCTGAAAATACATGGCCGTGGTCGGGAGGGATGGGGTGATGTTAATGGTCGAACTGCTGCTACTGGCATAGGCAGCCGCTCCGGTGGGCGACGGCATGGCCGTGTTGCAGGCGCTGGCTGGAAATACCGTGGCGATGCTCAAGGTCACGCTGGATGCGCTGAATGTGGCGCAGACCAAGCGGCGATGGCTGACCGCCGTCTTTTGGGCAAAACGCAGGGTGGCCCTCACCTGTTCACCGAATGCATGGGACTTCAGTCCGTCGCCTCCGGACAAGCTGGGTATGGCAACAACCGACAGCACCGCCAGCAACACCAGCACCAAAACCAGCTCGACCAAGGTGAATCCAGGCTGGCGAAAAGGCGTCGAGCCACGCTTGGACGCTAAGCGCTTCATCGCCGCCATCAATAGACTTCTCGCAGATGGATGGTCTTGGTGGACTCCGGCGTGAACACGCCAAACGTGGCCACACCAGACGGGTCTGCCGCGAAGGTTGCCGACTCAGTGCAGCTGCCATTTTTTCCGCGCAGGTAACTTAAGGAACCGCCGACCGTGGTTGGGTGGCTGGTCAGGCATGCCGAATCAGTGCTTGTTGAACCCAGGTTGATGGCCACACTCACCGAGCCAGTATTGGCTGGGCTGGGCGGGCTCATGGTCAGAAAGCCCTGTCCATTCACCAGGGTGGCGCCGGCCGCGGTCGTTGTCCATGCGTTGGTGGCAGCACCCTTGCTGTCGCGGTAGTTGGACCTTGCGACTGATCCAGATGTAATCTCGCTGCAGGAGTCGACAGTGTTCTTGATCCAGCTGCTCCCTCCCCAGTACAAGGCTTGCAAGGGCAACTTCAATGCGGCGGCGGCCGCGCCGGCATAACCGGTCAGCTGCAGCTTGCCGTAATAAAAGTTGCTGGCACCCAACGCCAATACGCCGGTGACACCATCGGAATCCACGGGCGTTGCCGTCAGGCTGGCGCCCACCATGGGCGCGGCGGCAGCGCTGCTTGAGCGGGTGATCTGGTGGTATGCCGTCACCACGGCCTGGCCACCGCTGGTCGTGCCGAGCGTGCCCCAGCCGCCGGGTGCGCTGGGGGCGCCTGTCAGCCCTTGAATCAGCGACTGGCCGGCACTCCGAGCGAAGCCAAAGGATGACTGGAGGCCAAGGTCAAGCTTGGCATAGCTTGAAGCGTAGTTGTAGGTGGTGCCACCATTGGCATTTTGGGCGAGCAGCGTGAAGGTGGTCTTGAAGTCCTCGCCCATGTAGGTGAATACCGAGGCCGGCACACAGCTGCGGGCCGACCGGTTACCCAAGGACGCGGCCGTCACGCCGAAGCGATCCGGTACAAAGCGCCCCCAACTGGTGGCAGCGCTGCCAGTGCTGCAGCCGTACTTACCACTGCTCTTGCTGTTTGACGTACTGCCATTGACACAGTCACCGCTGGAAATATCGCCCGAGCCAGCCGCAAAGCTGCTGTCGACTACCGCATTGGCCCCGAGGCTGAGGTAGCCCACTTCGCCATAAGTGAAGCTGCCACTGGCCACGCCACTGACAGGCGCCGCAGCGTTAAAACTACCGGCCAGCAGGGATGCAACCGCCCAGGGCGAGCCCAGGAAGTCGGTGACCTGGGCCAGGTTAATGGTGGGCGTGCCAGCGTAATTGGTGGTGTTGCTGGCAGCGTTGATGGTAAAGGCGATGCCAGCCTTCACCACCGGGCTGGCCGACGCACCCGCCGAAGAACTTGCCATGGGCGTGCCGGCGCTGGTGCTGGCCGTAACGGTCAGAGCACGCGGGTGCACTGTAAAGGCGTCGGTGGAACAGGCGGTGACTGTCGGTGAACTGGTGGTGTCGGTGACACGCGCAATAAGCTTGGAATACGCCTTTGTGTCGGGGAGGGTAACACTCACATCGTTTTTATAGCCAGCGTCTGCTGGCGCAAATGTGACCGATATCGCACTGGAATTGACCTTGGACGCGGCGGGGCAGGCCGTGCAGGCGGCAACTGAACTCATGCATGAGGGCGAATTGGCACTGTCGTCGAAAATGTCGAGCGTGACAAGCTTGGTTGCGCCAGTCAAGACGTAATTAGGCAGGGTTGTGCCGCTGGAATTCAAGGCAATCACGTCCAAAGTGAAGGTGGTGTTACCGCTGACCGATGTGGTTTCGTTCCAGCCGGCCAATTTGGTGTAGATGTTGTGGGTCGCGGACGCGTCGTAGCTGGCCGCTGCGTAATTACCATCCACGACGTTGAAGCCAGAGGCTGGGGACACCACGACCACGCCAGAGCCCACGACGAAGGTACCAAAATTACCAAAGTCTCCTTGATCCAGATTGCGGACTTGAATGGTTGTTGCCGTGATATTGCCCCCTGATACCGCCTGCGTCGTCCAGCTGCTGCTACCGTTTTGCAAGTACTTCGCGTCAAATGCGCTGTAGGTCGCTGCCGACCCCATGTCACCAGGGTTGTTCCACTGCAATGTGACATCGAGCTTATTAGCAAGGGTCAAGGTGCCTGCGGTCAACCGCCAGTACCGTGCCACGCTGGCGGCTGGATTCAGCCCTGCATTGGTCTGTTGGGTGTTGCCGGTATCAACCCGAGAGGTGCCGACCAGTGTGCCAAGGTTGATATCCACCTTGGAGAAATCGGTGGTGATCGGGGCATAGCCTACGCTGTCGCCCAGCGGGAAAGTGCATACAACACTGTTGTTACTGCTGGGAAAAGCCAGACTCAGATTGCCATCGATATAGCTGCTGCCAACCACAAAGCTGATGGGCGAGGTTTTGCAACTGGGCGAGTAGAACAGGGTGTTGCCCCCCGTGATCAGACGACCACTCGACAGGGTTAGCGCCGTACTGACCGTGACATTTCCCGTTGTCGTGACACCACTGGCATTGTTGATGGTCAATGAGCCGAAGGTGACGCCGCCGGTGCCGGGTATGGTTTGAGCAGCAGAACCAGAGAAAGTCCACGGGCTAGCACCAGGGCTGAAGGTACCTGTGCCGGTGAGATTGCCCTTGACGGTTACGGCAGACGTGACCCCCACCGCCGACAGGGCGTTGGTGCCCAGACTCATGTTACCCAAGGTGAAGCTGCCCCCACCGCCTAGGCTGAGGCTGTTGCCCAGCGTCACATTGGCGGCCGACAGGTTCAATGTACCGTCGTTGATGATGCCTGCGCTGCCGGCGCTGCCGCCCAGGGTGATGGTGCCTGCAGCGGTGGCGTTGAGCGTGGAGCCGGCTTGCACGATGATTCTGCCGATCGCGCTGACCACAGGCGCATCGATGGTGACAGGCGCACCCGCCGCAATGGTTGCCGAACTGCCTGCCGCCGGGATACTGTTGTCGCAGCTGATCCAGGTGGCCGGCGTGTTCCACGAGCCCCCCGGGCTGGCGGATATACAACCTGAATCAGGCCTGAAGGCCACAACCGCCGCCGCCCAAGCAGACATGCTGTTGGATGTTGCCGTCCAGGTGATCGTTGGGGTGGTCCCCTGTGTTGCGATCACCTGGTCTGCGGACTGCCCGGCAGGGAAACCGTTGTTGTTCGGGAAAAAACCAAGTTGAGTCCAGGTACCGGTACCCGTGGTTGTGAAACTCCCAAAATTGACGGCAGGCCACAGAATCGACACCAAGGCCGACACCAGTTGGTTGGGGCTGGTCGTTGGCCCACCCAGCGAAATGGTGGCAGTGGGGGTGGTGCCAGTGACCGTTCTCTGCTGGTCCAGACCCGCCAAGCCTGAATATTCGACAGCCGTTGCCTCGACCTGAGATAAGCCGTTCCAAGCTGATCCAACTCCGGTGCGCGCAGTTCGGGCGGTCATGATAAAAGGCGAGCAGGCGTTGGTGATCACTGCGGACAACAGTGCACCGTCTTGATAGCCATTGGCACCGGGGACAGGGCCTAGGGCGACCTGCGGCAGTGTCGAATACACATTACCGCAGGTGTCTGAGACAGAAATAATGTCGGGGCTCGGCAACTGGTTACCAGCCCAGGCCCAGACGGACACCTCCACCACATTGCCCCGACTTGGGGTGGTGGCGAAGGATGCCGACGTGGTGGTTCCAGCACCCTGAACCGGGAACAAGACGGTCTGTTGATTCTGAATAGCAGCCTGCGCTCCGCTCAAACTGACAAGCAGAAGCCCCAGGAAACCAAAAATCGCAACCTAACGTTTTAGCATGGCTATTTATCGCACAAATTTACCTTGGCATTGGCATACCGAAACGGTAAGTCGATTTTTTCTAGTGCTTCACATTTCAGCAGTTACCGGTTGACCGGTTGGCTGGCAACGGCCACGACTGGACCGCTTTTTTAACGGTCGCAGTTTGGCGCAATCGACACTCGAAGCCATGACAATTTCAAGCCTGCAGGGGCAGCGAGCGCTGTCGCTTGCCAGTCAGCACAAACAAGGCGTTGCCCAAAGCCGGCGCCAGAGGTGGCAAGCCCGGCTCACCAACGCCTGACGGCGCCCGGGTGCTGGGCACAATCCAAGTTTGTACGAACGGCGCCTGCGCCAGCTGGACCATGGGGTAGCTGGGGAAGTTGCTTTGCTGCACTTCGCCGGCCTTGATGTCGATGCGGCCATAGAGCGCCGCACTCAAGCCAAAAATCACTGAGCTCTCCATCTGCTGGGCTACCGTGTTGGGGTTGACCACCGTGCCACAGTCAATGGCGCACACCACCCGGTGCACGCGCGGTGCCCCGTTGTGCAAAGACACCTCGACCACCTGCGCCACGATAGAACCAAAGGATTCATGCAAGGCGATCCCCCGCGCCTGCCCCGCCGGTAATGCGCTGCCCCACTGCGCTTTATCAGCGGCTAGTTTCAGCACGGCCAGATGACGCGGCGCCTTCGCCAGCCAATTGGCCCGAAACGCAAGCGGGTCTTGCTGGGTCTCGTGGGCCAGCTCGTCGATGAAGCTCTCAGAGAAAAATGCGTTGTGCGAGTGCCCAACTGAGCGCCAGAACCCGACCGGAACCCCCATTTTGGTCGTCACATGCGACATATGCTGGTGACCAAAGCCATAAGGCTGGTCAAACAGGCCCTCTGAGGCGGTTTTGTCTGGCATATCCACCGGCCCAGAGAGTGCTGGCAGGCCGCGTTCCATCCAGCGCGGTGTGATGGCGTCACCCGCAGACTTGATGCGCAGGCTATCTACGGTTCCCTGGGCCGTCACGGCTGCGCGCAACTGCGCCACATGCATGGGACGGTAAAAGTCATGCGTGGTGTCCTCCTCGCGGGACCAGGTCAATTGCACCGGTTTGCCGGCGCAGGCCATCGCCACCTGCACCGCCTGCGCCACATAGTCCACCTCAAGCCGGCGGCCAAAGCCCCCCCCGAGCTGGGTGACGTGGACAGTGACCTTGTCAATATCCACCCCCGCCACCTTGGCCGCCACAGCGCGGGCCATGCCTGGCACCTGGGTGGGCGCCCAGACCTCCACCTGGCCGCCCTTGACTTGGGCGGTGCAGTTCATGGGCTCCATGGTGGCGTGGGCCAGGTAAGGTGCGTGGTACTGCGCCTCGACCAACCGGGCCGCGCCGGCTTCGGCTTTGTCCACCGAGCCCCTGTCGTGAAATGCAAAACCTTTTTCTGAAGACAATTTGCTGATCAACTCGGCTTTGATGCGTTCAGTGTCGAGTGCGCCTTGTGCACCTTGTGCGCCTTGGGCCCATTGCACCTGCAGGGCCCGGGCCGCTTGCTGGGTGTGCCAAGTGGTTTTGCCGACCACTGCAAAGCCGGCGCTGGACCCGGCCACCGGGGTGAGCGGCACCACCCGCTCAATTCCCGGCATGGCGAGCGCGGCCTTGTCGTCCACCGATTGCACTGTGCCGCCCAACATGGGCGCCTGGCGCAGTGACGCGAACAGCATACCGGGCAGGCGCACATCGACGCCAAAACCCGCGGTGCCGTTGGTCTTGGACGGCACGTCCGTACGTAACGCCGGTTGGCCGATCAGGGTCCATTGGCTGCGGTCTTTGAGCGTAACCACTGTCGGTGTGCGTCCTGCCGCTGCCTTGGCAAAATCGCCGTAATGGCCAGATTTTCCGGAGGCGTGGCTCAGCACGCCGGCCTGAACTTTGATCTCTGAGGCCGCCACCCGCCATTGGGCCGCAGCAGACTCGAGCAAACTGGCCCGCGCGGTAGCCGCGGCCTGGCGCAAGGGTGACCAGGCATCGGCCACGCTGGATGATCCGCCCGTGGCGTTGATGCCCAGCTCCCGGGCCACCTTGCCCACGATCCATTCGCCGGTCTGCACCCGCAAGGGTTGTTTGGCGCCTTCCGAATCCATGGGGTGAAAAGGCAGGCTACTGACGAACATGGCCACGTTGCCATAGATCGCGTCCATACCCGCCTGCTCCAGGCTAATTCGGGAGAGTGGCAAATCCATTTCCTCGGCCACCA